>NZ_JBPYCR010000015.1:0-76750 GCF_051846915.1 Virgibacillus sp. W0181 | reverse complement strand
GCTTTGAAAGCTTCTCTACAAAGTGCTTTGGTGGTTTCTCTTGCTCTAGATCTTTCGTTGGCTCTAGTTTCCCTTGCAAAGTTATGATTTCTTTTCCATCTTTTAATGCGACCATGACATCAATGAATTTCATGATTCCGTCTTCACACCAACTTCGCCCATTTTTTAAGCGCTTGGCAAACACACTCATTGTTCCTTCGCCACTTCCCATAGGACGGAAATGTGTTGTATCGATTCCTTTATCTTCTAGCTTTTCACGGTAGTCTTCAAGTGCTTCTGGATACTGTGACAATTGGGCAATCAATGCTTCTAATTGTTCCTCTTTTTTCTCGTTTCCAATGGTTCCAACTGCACTATTTAATTCTGTCATAAATCCATCTGCATCATAAGCTGCAAGTTTCTTTCGGATGGAACGGTATCTTGGATGATCTCGGAAGATTCGTTGCACATCTCTTGCGACATGAAAACGATCAATAACGAAGATCGCATTGTGCCGGAAGTATTCACGACAGGATGTAATCCACTGTGCACCATCACCGTTAATCACCAAGTGGTGCCGAGTTGGATCGTATTCATAAGTTTCTACCAAAAATTCTTCAAATTCTTCCCAAAAAGGTAACTTTCTTCTATGAATAAAATGTTGCTTTTCTACCAACTTCGCTCGTTTTCCATTCATTTCCCATCCTTGATGGATCGCTGATATTTTTAATTCTCTACCTTTTCTTCCTTTTTCCTGGCTCTTTGTATATAATCCATCCACTTCTACAAAAATAACATCCTTTTCTAACGGTTGTTTTTCTTTGGGAATCACTTCCGTGTTCAGGACCTGTTGTCGGATTCCTTCGTGGCTAATCACGGGATAACCCAAAAGGGTTTCTAATGCATTTGCCGCCTGACGATAGGAAACACCCGTTACAGCTAATTCAATTGCTAGATCTTGTACAACAGGACTCATCATCTGACCACCATCAAAAGCAAGGTGTTGATCTAAAAGGGAAACATAATTTCCAGTTTCGCGATCAAAGTAATAATTCCTTCGAAGATCGACGTGACCAAACATAGAATCAAATGTCATCCTTCTTTTATCTCTTAATTCAAACCTTTTTTTATCCCTGTTTTCAGCAATCGTCTTATCCATGTGCATCAACACTTCTGCCATCACTTCGGAAAATGTTTCTTGAAGTGCACGGTATGTTATCTGTTCTAATTCTTTCATTGTGATTTGAGATATGATATCTTTCATTTAGAGGTCCTCTTTTCTTTGGATAGTTGTTGTGTTGTAACTTTAACTATACAAAAGAGAGGCCTCTTTTTCATGGTTATTGCCCATAATCCAAATAATACCCCTACACAAACCTCTAACATGTGACATTCTATCTAACATATATTAGAGTAATTAGTTCATGTGTTCCCCCATAAACATTTTACTCATACGAAATTTAAAAAATGCGCAAACGCCCTGGTCGGCCTCAGGCATAGCTCAAGCAAGAAATCGTAGTGGCGGTTATTGTCACGAAGAATTATTGCTTAAGACCTCGAGGGGCTAGGCTGGCAGGCTTAGGTCGCCACGTCCTGGGACTGCGCGTGAATGCTCGTCCCACCGAAAAAAATTGCACTAGAACATCCTGTACGTCACAGCTATGCACAAAATTTATATACTTTCTGACCTAGCAAGAAAAGAGCTGCTTCTCGTTCTGAACGAGAAGCAGCTCTTACAGTTATGACCGGGGATCTGATGATTGCATGTTCTCTTCGGCTTTTTCAATCGCCCGCTTCACCATATTACCAGCATCTCTTGCTTTAATGCCGCCCCATCCTTCTTTCTGCACCGTGTCGTAAAAACCTAACTCCTTGGCAATCTCTTCTTTCAATCGGTTCGACATCATTCCACGTCCCATGAAAGACAGCTCCTTTCCGTTATGAATTTTACGACACGCTTATCTTTTACTTATTTATGTGAATTACCCCTGTTATATGTTTGAAAAAAAGGAAAAAATCTTTATAAATAATGCATGTTTTTATAGACAATAGATAAAAATAAAAAGCAGCAAACAAAAATGTTTACCGCTCTGCACCTACTGCTTGATTGCCTTCAGTAACAAAATTTATTTCTACTGCTTCTGTTAAAACATCGGCATAACTATATGATACACGTTCAAATGCGTTTTCATCCTGGTCTAACTCAACTACGAAAACAGAAGGATAAGTCTCGGACAAAACCCCAAATCTGATAACCGTCTTCCTTCTTCCGCCGTTGGCAGTTAGTTTTAAACGTTGCCCAATTTGACCTTCAAGACCATTTTTGATTTCCGTTATCGTTTTCACCAGCACTCCACCTCACTGTATTTACTATACCATATGCTCGTTCAATCGTCAAGCAAAACATAACATTATACCAATACTTGAATTAACATGTCAACATCTTTTTTTAATTCTAGTATTATCTTTTGTAATTTTTTACAAATTATGCACGAAAAAAAGTTAATGTAATTTTATGAGTCGCCTGAGTCCTCTTCCATATAAGGCATTCCTAGCCGTAATAAACCTTTTGTTTCTATTCCACCCATTCCTCTATCTCCCGTAAATGTATTTCGTAGCGCAGCCCGTACGTTCACTTTTTCCATAAACGAGGTATAAGCAATCCTTCCCACAATATAGACAGGGTCAAGTGCATGAATATTTACCCGTGATGGTGAACTCGCAAAATTAGCTCCAGCTCGTATGAGAGACTCAAAATGGGATTGGCATCCCCCCGCAAAAATGATTAAATCATCTAACTGCGGCGTTACTTGCCTTGCCTCCCGAACCGTATCCACAAAATATTTTGAGTTTCTATATGCACGTAGTTCACTTTTCATCCCTTTCCTTTTTGAATAGGCGTCATGGCCTGTAAAAACAACTATATCTGGTCGTGTGTTTTTCAATAAAGCGCTTATTTCCTGCGCCATATCTTTTTCATGCAAATGCACACCGTATACCTGAAGGCCAATTTTCTCATATAACTCCATGCACTTTCGTAAATAGTTCTGATCTCCATCCAAATGCAGCACTTTGACCGGAAGCTGAAAGCGGGAATCTTCATGTGTATACCCATCTGTTGATTCATATTCTCGCTTCTCTTTCAGCATTCTGTAATCCTGTATAAATAAACGGTACGAAACATCTTCCTGTTTTTTTACTTTTTGTTCTCTTTTGTTCAATTCTCTATCTTCCACTTGAACAAGATCATCCAGAGGAGCATCTGCACTTAATCGAATATCAACACCATGCAGTACTGCTTGCTCTCTCTTCAAATTGGCAACACGAAACAATAAATCATGCCCATAGGATATACGTGTGACATAATTGCCTTCCACAACTCCCATATTCTACACCGTCCTCGTTAGCTGGAGTAGTACTCTAACATAGACTATGTCAGAATGGGCGAAGTTGTGCTATTTTTGATTTATTCAGCTTGATCGGATGAAAGAAAGAACAATAGGGAGCAGGCACAATTTTCGTCTGCCTGAGGTTCATTCATCTATTCAACCACCGCGTCATTCTAGAACACATAAAGGGCATATAAGGACGCTTAAGTTCTTACTAGGTGCATATCGATTATGTTTCATAAAGAGCGTTTGCCAGCTCGGCGAACTCAGCTATAGATAGTGATTCCCCGCGTCGAGTCTGCGAAATTCCTATACGGTTTAGCAAAATCGTCAGCTGTTGTTTGCTTAATGCTTTAGAATAATTCGCCAAATTGTTCAATAATGTTTTTCGTCGGTGCACAAAGCATGCGCGAACAACTGAAAAAAACTGTTCCTCATCACGTACGGAAACAGGTGGCTTTTCCCTCATTGTTAACTTCAGCACACTTGACGTCACGTTTGGAGGCGGAATGAAGGCTTGTTTTGGCACGTGCATGGCTACTTCTGCTTCTGTATAATATTGGACAGCAACAGACAAGGAACCATAGCTCTTACTGTTTGGCTGTGCCGCCATGCGATCCGCTACTTCTTTTTGAATCATGACAGTTAAGCTACTAACAGGGAGTTTATCCTGAAGTAATTTCATTAAAATCGGTGTCGTGATGTAGTAAGGTAGATTGGCTACAACATGGATTGGTTGGTTCTCAGTAAAGTTATCCCTAATCGCAGCATGAACATCCGCTTGCAAAATGTCAGCATGAATAACCTTTGTGTTTTCATAAGCTTGTAACGTATCTTCCAGGATCGGTAACAACCGTTGGTCAATTTCATAGGCGATGACTTGGTCGGAATGAATGGCCAATTGTTCCGTTAATGATCCGATACCCGGCCCAATCTCAATAACACCAGAATGCAGATCAATGCCCGCATGTTCAATGATCCTGCCTAATACATTGACATCGACCAGAAAATTTTGACCCAAACTTTTTTTAAAAGCAAACTGATGTTTTTTCAAAATATCTTTTGTTTTGTTTGGGGTTGCAATAAATGGTTTAGGCATTGCTTTCCTCCTGTTTTAAAACTTCTTCCATTGCTTTTTTCAATTGCTCTTTTGTAATCCGAAACATTGTTAGTCGTTTTAATAATTGTTTACCGTTCGTTTGGCCAATTCTTAATTCCCGACCCAATTTTGCTCTTTTTTCCTTTGCACCCGAGCCACCTATCAAACCAAATGCAATCAAATCCTGTTGCTCAATTTCTGCTTCCGATGGCTGCGCAAGCTCATACACGCCTTCCAACGCTTTTTGAATCACCGCAATGGGGGCATGTTCAATTCCTAAGCTCTTTTTATGCGGATGTTTATCTCTTGCTTCATCTGGCGTTAAAAAAGCATGCTTACATCCGGGGACTGCATCGTCAATAATATGGCGAATTCGTTTCCCCGGATAATCTGGATCGGTAAAAATAATAACCCCGCGCTTTTCCTTTGCATGTTTAATTTGCTGCAACGTTTCTCGGTTGATGGCCGAACCATTCGTTTCTATCGTATCTGCATCCACCGCTTGACGGATTTTGGAACTGTCATCCTTCCCTTCAACGATAATAATTTCTTTTATTTTCACTATTATTTCCTCATTCCAATTTACTATTAGTGCGTGTTCAAAAACGTGGATAAAAAGCGTAAAGATATTCAAGACGGTGTAGCTTTGAGCAACAAAATGTATGTTTTTAGATACATGAGGAGTGGGCTTGTACAGGAAGTGCTGACTCCTACGTTGTCCACAAATCTTTTCGGTGGGGCGAGCATTTACGCGCAGTCCCAGGACGTGGGCGGTTTTAGTAGGAGTTCCCCTTTTGCTAACACGGAAGATCAAAGCGATTTTTACCGGATTTTTCGAACTACCTCTATTAGTATTATTTTGTCTGGCTTACAAAGTTAACACGCTATAAACTCTTATCTAAGTTTCCGAAAATAAATAATGCTCTTACCATTTTATCATGGCAAGAGCAATTTATTCCACTTCAGCTTTCAATATATATAAAGGGGGATATGTTAATCAAGAATTTTTACTTTAACTTGTTTACGTCCAAAGCTATACGCGGCTTGCTTTGTCGGGAAATGAGCATCAATTCGCTTTCCTTTAATCGATCCACCAGTATCTGCTGCAATCGCTGTTCCATAGCCTTCTACCCAAACTTTTGAGCCTAAAGGAATGACATTAGGATCGACTGCTATAACTTTCATGTTCGGATTTGCGTTTAAATTAATCCCGGTTGATGTATACCCGGAGCAACCACTACATTTGGCTGTATATGCACTTGCAGTCATGCTTAATTCTTTTCCGCTTGCATTTGAACCGCTTGATTTACTCGAATTGCTTCCAGATTCAGACTTTTTGCTAGACGCTGTTGTCTTTGGTTGCGTCTTTTTCACTTCCTTCGTACCAACTGCAACAACTTTATTTACACTCTTCTCCATGACCTCTTCGTTTAAAAGTTCACGATTTACTTCTTCGCCATTTTCCAGTGTTATTTCATATTCCTTAGAAACGAGCCCTTCTTTCCCATCGGAAACGACCTGCTCTTTTCCTTTTTCGAGGGAACCATCTTTCTTTTTCTCTGTTTTGAACGCTATAGGTTCCTTTACTTTTTCTGTTTTCTTTTCCACTTGAACGATCGTAATCTTCGTATCTTCAGTTACATCATCCGTTAACGCGGGTTCGATTTTATCCATGTCTTTATATGTTATGTCGTTTGCCGCTAAAACATCCGCAACATTTCCGCCTGTCGTCCAAATTTTCTTTTCCTCACCAGCTTCATCGACAGTTACTTCATACGCTGTATCAATAGAAATATTTAAGCCTTCTTCAATCGAATCACTCTTTTTATGCGATATGCTATCATGTGTCGAGAATGAAAGGCCTTCTTTATTAAAAAAGTCGCCAACGGTATCTGCTGTCGTATAAAATTGCTGTTGCTTACCATCAATCATTACATTTATTTCGTTTGCAGTTTTATAGTCGATGACCATTCCGCTTTGAATTGGGCTATCTATGTCGTGTGATAATGCATCGTGCTCACTTACCGGAACGTCTAATTCATCCAGTAGTTCGCCAACGGTATTTGTATGTGTTTTAATGGATGTTTCTTCTCCGTTATCAGCAAAAACGATTTCCACTTTTGTTGTTTCAAAGATTATCCAGCTTGTAAATAGAACAAGTGCCATAATTCCAAATGTCGAAATCACCAACTTCTTTCGAGATGCCGGCAACACTTTCGATATAATTTGCATGGTATCTTGCCTCCTTAACGACTTTGATTATATAAACAGATATATTCCAAGTCAAAATCTTTACGATTACGATTTGATTACAGTTAGGTTACATTATTGGCCAACCCCCTACAAAGGTGCTTTCCGAACGAATTCTATGAAGTTATAATTCTCTTTTTTAAAAAATAAAAAGACCGAACATAGAAGTCCAGTCTTAAAAGTGTAGTCCGCCTAAACGGATTTTATTCAGTTTTTTTGTAAATACTTACTCCTTCTTTATATTAAACAAGGTTAAAGCATTTGTTGTTGTTATCCTACTTATTTCGTTCAGATCCATTTCGCGTAATTGAGCAATTTGTTCAGCTACAAGTTTCACATAGGCAGGTTCATTTCGTTTTCCCCGGTTTGGATGAGGTGCCAAATAAGGCGCATCGGTTTCAATTAACAACCGGTCAAGTGGAACGATTTTCGCAACCTCTTTTGGTTCTTTCGCATTTTTAAACGTTACCGGACCACCAAGGGAAATATAAAAGTTCATATCCAGACATGCCTGTACATATTCTACGGAGTCATTGTAACAGTGCATAATGCCCCCGACTTGTGCAGCATCTTCTTCCTGTAAAATAGCAATAATATCTTCTGTTGCTTTACGGTTGTGAATAATAACAGGCATGTCCAGTTGCTTGGCGAGCTTAATTTGCTTTCTAAAGACCTCTTTCTGTGTATCTTTCGGTGATGTGTCCCAGTGATAATCCAGTCCCATTTCACCTAGTGCGACGACTTTTGGATGGGAAGCTAATTCTTTTAACCATGTTAAATAGTCATCTGTAAAGTCAATGGCGTCGACTGGATGCCAGCCAACTGCTGCATAAATCGTTTCGTACTGCTCTGCAATGTCGATGGCAAGCGGAATGGTCTCCGCATCAAAACCGACAACAACCATATATTTTACCCCAGCGTCAAAGGCACGCTGGATAGTTTCATCACGGTCTTCCTTAAATTGTCTTGCATTTAGATGAACATGTGTATCAAATAACATGGTACAACACTCCTTGCTTTTCTGTAATAATTCAATCGATCTTTTTACAATAGTGTGCGCGTATCTTTAACCGAATACTCTATGAATGCATCTATTTTTAAAAATGTAATTCAGGGACTTTATTACTTATGTTTAACCGATTAAAAGAAATAGTAACATAACTTAGGTAATCGGAAAATAGTGTGGATTTGTTTTTTTGCCTTACCTTTTAAATACTCTTGCTATTTTGTTAAGTTGTAATAATGAGTAAAAAAGCTAATCTTTATATAATCAAAATATGATATAATAATTATAATAGACTGGCTTCGCATAAGGGGTTTGGTAGCACTGTCGATCTGCTGGTAGTCTTCGTTGGGAGGCTTCCCGGGGAGGGAGGTGCTTACCTATAGACATTGTTAGTACGCTAACGCTCATGATATCCTTTGGGATGTTAGTAGCGTTTATCGTTTCTGATAATAACCATAAAAAATAATCCCTCATGCACTATAGCGGGTAATTGAGGGATTACTTTCCTAAGCTCCTACCCCTCTTGACGGGGTTCAGTCTATTGCGACCGCTCCATGAACCAGCATGGGCGGTCTTTATTATTGTATGCACTTATCATCTTTCTATGTTAATTATACCACGAAATCAATGTTTGTACACATTGATTTTTTGCCCGCGATGAGAAATTCCTCTATTTTGTCAATATGACAAATAAGCACTTAACCATTGTTCCGGAAGTACATTTTTCAAAAGTGCGATTTAATATATCTCTTTTAAAAACATAATCTCTATTATTTTTGTAATAATGAAAATAACTTTAATTTAAGTTCATTTCTTTAAAATTTCAATTCCAATATAAACATAAATATTTCCTTTACTTGATTTCCTTTAAACTGTTTTAAAACCAAAATGATGCTTGCTTCGTCTAAAGTGAAGAAAGGGGTGAAACTTAGATGGCTGAACTTGAAGAAATAGCAATAAGTGTTAATAGCATAGAAAATACCGAACAAATTATCGGCCAATTAATGGATAACTACAGCGATGATGTACTGCATCTTGTTTTTTCATATGTAAAGAATCTAACGACAGCTGAGGATTTAACGCAGGAGATTTTTATTAAGTGCTATGAAAAGCTAGGACAGTTTAATAATAAGTCATCAATAAAAACGTGGCTGTATCGAATTGCCATTAATCATTGTAAGGATTACTTGCGTAGTTGGCATTATCGCAAAATAAAGTTTAGCGATAAAATTTGGGATTATATCCCATCCAAGTCAAAGCATATTGAGGAGGAAATTATCTCAAAAAATGTAGCAAACAGTTTAACGAGTGCTGTAATAGATTTACCAGTAAAATACAGAGAAGTTGTTTTTTTACATTACTACGAGGAACTTTCTTTAGCAAATATTAGCAAGATTACGGGTGTAAATAGTAATACATTAAAAACTAGATTAAAACATGCTAGAGAATTATTAAAGAACAAGATGAAAAAGGAGGTTTAACTATGGGTGATCCATTCTATAACTTAAAGAATTCTATAAAAAAAGATTTTGAAGGTTTTTCTTTTTCCGAGGTCAGGAAAAATGCAGTGAAAGAAACGATCCGAAGGAAACAATCTCACCTAGAACTTCATTATTGGACAGTAGAAACCCTTAAAAATATATTAGATTCACTGCAAGATGAAGTAAAGCATGGGTACGATATTTCCACCCAACTTTTTCGAAAAAATGAGCTTAGCTTCAAAAGCAATGAAGGCCAGCTTTATATTCTTTTACATCTACTTGAAAATAAGAAAATCATTACTTCAAAGTGGATTGAAGACAGAAAATACTATTCCTTAACTACGAAAGGAAAAAAATTTGTAGCTGATTGCGAACATAAAGGGTCTATACAACGCGCATCATTAAAACATTTAATTGAGGAGGCTTCTGTATGAGTTCTTCTAAATTTGAGGAATATTTAAGTAGAGTAACCTCAAAAGTGAAATCCAAGGAAGCTCACGGTATGATTAAAAAAGAGCTTAGTAATCATATGGAAGAGTTAAGCCAATCCTTTCAAAAGAGAGGATTATCTATAAAAGATGCAGATAAAGAGGCAATGCAGGAAATGGGAGATCCCTCTACCGTTGGTAAAAACATGAATCATCTTCATAAACCGCGAATGGATTGGCTCCTTATTGCTTTATTTGTCATTCTTGCAGGCATTAGTTTTCTTCCACTGATTAGCGGTGTTTCAGTACCTAGTTTTTCTTTTATGAAAAAACAAGTAGTCTGGCTCGCCCTTGCTATTCTTGCTTTGATAGGATTTATTTTCTTTGATTATAGGAAACTGAAAAATTTGTGGATGTATTTTTATGGAGGTGGCTTAATCCTATTTTTCACAACTTTTTTAGCTGGCATTGAGCTTAACGGAGTAAAAAGATGGATTTCTTTCGGAGGTATTACGATTGATGGTCCAGCTATATCCTTATTTTTATTTTTCATAGCGTGGGCAGGAATTTTTGTCAAAGTCAATGCGTTTAAGGGGTGGAAAAAACAAGGAATGCTATTATTCCTATTTTGGACTCCAGGCCTTCTCTACATCATGCTCCCACAATTTATGTTTAGTATTATATACTTTTTTTGCGTATTAGCGATGTATGTTTTTTCTTATGTTAATAAACAATTTGCCATTAAAGTAGCCATGGGTAATTTGCTTATAGGTATCATTTTCATTAGTACGATGATCCTTAAATTCCCTAATAGCTACCTCTCTGATACACTCATAACATTGAAAGATATCCTTTTAGAGGCTGGTTGGTTCGGCAAGGGACTTTACAATGAGCTAAAGCTTCCTGAAGCACATACAGATTTTGTATTCCCATTTCTCGTCCATTCTCTTGGCTGGGTATTCGGAATTATCCTTTGTCTACTACTGTTTGTATTTATTTTGCGGATTTCATTAAATGCTTTTAAAACAAAGGATTTATTCGGTAGGTTATTAGCAATCGGGGGGGCTGCATTATTTATTGTTCCCGCTAGTTGGAACATTTTAATGGGTTTTGGAATAGTCCCAATCATGGTAGTACCCCTGCCGTTTATTAGTTATGGAGGAAGCATGTTGTTAGTTTACTCTGCACTATTAGGCCTTATTCTGAACGTTTATCGAAGAAAGGATATTGTAGAACCTACAATGGTAAATTAATTTAATATATAATCGTTATCAAGCACCCTAGTTAAAACATATATTGAAATCAGCCTGTATCTTAGATTTAAAACAGCCATTGATTCAGGCTGATCCATTTAAACCTATCCATCTTTCTTCAAATACACAACTATCACCGTAGCTCAAATTTCTCTCCTTAGGGATGGAAGCACGTTAACTTCTTAGATGATTATTCATTTTAACTTAGACTTGAAACTCGGCCCGTTACCTGCGCCATTTAGAATATAACATCCACGTTTTGTCGGTGTGATCCCTTGAATTTAAAGGTTTCCATTAATTATTTCCACCTTGAATGTTGTATAGGGAGTGTGATGATCCTTTCCCTTAAAAATGGTCTCGTGTACTGCGACATTTTTTCACATGCCTCCTCTTTTCCTTCGTGAATTACTGCCTGTTCTAATGTCTGCCTTGTTCAACTTTCCAGGAAGAGACCAACTACCACCTTGGTTATCAACCAATAACACTTCATTACCCTCACAAAGAAATGCATGAGCTATATCTACTCTTAATTAATAAGCTTATCCCAGAAAGTTTTAGACTTTCTCTGAATAAAACCAACCTGTACACTTTCTGGATTATGAATAATAATCTGCTTATCTAAAGATTTTCGCATTGGTAAGACTGCAAGATATTCCGCACACATCCTTTTACCTCCTAATACGCTATTTCCTTACCCCAAAGTTTCGGCAAAAAATTATTCTTTGATCAAAATAGAGTGTTTAACACACAATATACCCTGCCGTTATAGGACTTCACTTTAAAATTTTCAGTTGTAGTGACCTAACGAAAAATTGACACTTACCACTTTTTCTTCTACTGTTATTTTGAAATAAAGCAGAGGTGAGTTTTTCTTATTAAAAATTGAAAAAGTTGCTACACGGGGATTTCATACCCTTCGAACCGAAGCTTGGGTTACCAAACATATATTGTAAAGCCCTTTATGTAAAAGAAAAGGTCTGTTCGACTTTTATCGACACAGACCCTTCTTCTTTTCTATTTTATTCGACGGTGGATCCATTCGGCAAGGATTTTTCAACTGTGGCTAGCGCTAATTTACCGTTGTCGCCTTCTCCGGATAGAATCATTCCTTCCGACAATTCACCGCGCAACTTCACTGGTTTTAAATTCGTAACACAGATGACTTTTTTACCTATGAGTTCTTCCGGTCTATAAAATTCTGCAATACCGGAAATAATTTGTCTTTTCTCTGAACCGAGGTCGACCTGTATTTTGATCAATTTATCAGCTTTTTTCATTTTCTCTGCATGGATAACTTCCGCCACACGCAAGTCAAGTTTCATAAAATCATCATAAACAATTTCTTCTTTTGTTTCTTTTACTTCTGGCCTTTCTTCCTGCTTCGGCCCTTGCATCATTTCCTTGATCGCCTGAACCTCTTGCTCTACATCAAGACGCGGAAAGATTGGGTTGCCTTTTTGAGTTGCAGTTCCTGCTTTGATTTGACCCTGTTCATAAACACTATCCCACGTTTGTAATGCTTTTTCAGTTATACCTAACTGTTTAAATATTTGTGCAGGTGCCTCTGTTAAAAATGGCTGTAGCATAACCGCCGATATACGCAACGATTCTGCAAGGTGAGCCATTACATTACCTAGTCGTTCTTTCTTGTGCTCATCTTTTGCTAAAATCCAAGGCTGTGTTTCATCGATGTATTTGTTTGAGCGGCTTATATATTGCCATAAAGAAGCTAAAGCGACGGAAAACTCCATGTTCTCCATTGCTTCTTCCACTTTTTTAATCGTTTCTTTAGCAAATGCCTCAAGCGCTTCGTCTTCTTTCGTTTCTGAAGCCTTGTATGCTGGTATATTACCATCAAAATACTTCTTAATCATCGCGACAGTACGATTCAACAAATTCCCCAAATCATTTGCGAGATCATAGTTCGTCCGTTCGACAAAACCTTCCGGAGTAAACACGCCATCAGAACCAAACGGAACTTCACGCAATAAATAATAACGTAGTGCGTCAAGGCCGTAACGATCTGTCAATTTGACCGGATCAACGACATTTCCTTTCGATTTGGACATTTTTCCGTCTTTCATTAAAATCCAGCCATGAGCAAATACTTTTTTCGGTAACGGCAAATCAAGTGCCATTAGCATGATTGGCCAATAAATCGTATGAAAACGGACAATCTCCTTACTCATTAAGTGAACATCCGCCGGCCAATATTTTTTATATTTGGATTCATCGTCAGTTCCGTAGCCTAAAGCAGTTATATAATTTGTCAATGCATCAATCCATACATAAATAACGTGCTTCGGATTCCCGGGTACCTTTATCCCCCAATCAAACGTTGTTCTGGAGACAGCTAAATCTTCCAGTCCCGGCTTAATAAAGTTGTTGAGCATTTCATTTTTACGACTTTCCGGCTGGATGAACCCAGTGTTATCTTCATAATATTGCACAAGCCGATCAGCATACTTGCTCATTTTGAAAAAATAGGATTCTTCCTTTACTTGCTCGACAATTTTACCACAGTCGGGACAATGACCCTCGTCCAATTGGCGCTCTGTAAAAAAAGCTTCACATGATGTACAATACCAACCCTCATATTCATCAAGGTAAATATCACCTTGTTCCAAAAGTTGGTCAAATATTTTTTGAACGATTTCCTTATGACGGTCCTCTGTCGTACGGATAAAATCATCATTTGTAATTTTAAGCTTTTTCCATAGCTCCTCAATGCCGCCAACAATTTTATCAACGTATGCTTGTGGGGTCATTCCTTCCTTTTCAGCAGCTTTCTGGATTTTCTGACCATGCTCGTCCGTCCCGGTCAAATACATGACATCATATCCGCGCATCCGTTTGTAACGGGCAGTCGCATCCCCTGCAACAGTTGAATACGCATGACCAATATGCAAATTCCCACTTGGATAATAAATCGGCGTCGTTATGTAAAATGTTTTTTCTTCTTGTGGCATCGGTAAATCTCCTCTTTCTGTATTTGGAAATGTTGGCTTATGCCAAGTTTTATGCGGAACCCTTCGTTGCTTTTACACACTTTAAAATTTTTATATCTTATTCTATTAGAAATCTTTATTCAAACTAATACTATTGTAGCGATTTTTTTGTGACATTTCCAACATCATACTGCAACCTTGCGATCATTAACATTATTCCTGATTTTCTACTCATTTATAAAACAATTGTCATTTTAATTATTTGATTAACGAACATAATTTCATTGATGGTCAATTAATGCGCTCTTTTTGTTATTTATGTCATTATTTTAGTGCTTTAATACGTTATTTTACTATTGACACTACGCTAATAGCTTGTTACACTAATTTATATTAAATTGTCGAAATTTTACAAGGGTATTTTTGGCAAATTGGGAAATGTACAAAGAGTTATTATTCTACCCTGGCTAAAATTCCCCTATTCTATGGCGACGCCAGTACCAGCACATCATGTATGCCGTAAGCGGGTTTACGGCTTTTAACATCAAGGCTTAGCGAATAGCTAAGGTTTCTAAACAATTTATACTACGAATTTTAAAGACTGATAATTTCAACAATTGAAATAAACAGTTTTTCGAATTTAACTTGAAGGAGAATACGATAATGAAGTCTACTGGTATTGTAAGAAGAGTGGATGAGCTTGGCAGAGTAGTCATTCCTATTGAATTAAGAAGATCACTTGGTATTGAAGAGAAAGATGCAATGGAAATCTATGTAGAAGATGACAAGGTGATTTTCAAAAAATACACAGCAAGTATGACTTGTCAAATTACCGGGGAAAGTTCGAACGACAACCTTTCCTTAGCGAACGGAAAGGTCATATTAAGTCGTGAAGGTGCAGAAGCTTTAATTAAGGAAATTAAATCCAATTTCGATATAGAAAAGTAAGCAGTTAAACCTTTTTCAGCAAACAGGGGCCGCAATTTTTGTGGCTCCTGTTTTTTATGAAAAGTGGGAAATGGTACTTGTATGGGTAACATATTCCGATTTAAGCAATTGAAATAGATGGTATCTTGTAACGCGTTCTTTCATTTTACGACTTCTTTTACTTTTGTTTGATCAGGGCTGCTATACCGCCTACCTACGATAAAAATGATGGGCGTTCCAATAATTGTAGGTATAAACCATAACCATAAAACAGGAATTTCGTTTACTAATGGGATCTGTGAACCATTCACAACCAAAACAGCTGTAATAATCCCAATATAAGAGCCTAACATCCCCCCTATATGCATTGCCAACCAATTTTGCCAAAGCAACTTTCTAGCTAGGTAGCCAAATAAAGCTAAACTATAAGAAAAAATGGCAATATAGAAAAGATATGCGCTTTCTGACCAGTTCAAGATCGCCATTAAAATAGAGGTTATAAAAATTACAACATACCCAGCATGATATATTTCTCCATTGAGTGTATGATAGCCTTTCTTTTTCTTTACTGTAGCAGCCATTGCCCCTGCCAATAAACAAATACTCCCTACAACAATATGAATGATAAGTAGCGTCGTAAAAATATACACTCACCCCTTTCGTTTCTGACAAATTGTCGCTTATTTGTAACAATTATACCACTTAGTTCAGGTGTAAGCTTGCTTTCACACAAAACTAATCCCGCTATCGGTTTATCCAATGGCGACAAGCGTTGAATTTCCCAACTCTTGCGCATCTTTTTATTACTTATTCCTTAATTTTTCATTCGATGGCTACCGATTCTAATGTTTCACTGGCATATCAAGAGCCTTCTGTAACTTACTTGAGACTTCATCAAGCGCACCTTCTGCAGGAATGAAATAAGATATACCATCGATATATTGATTCGCTCCATCTACCTTTAACGTTCGGATCGAGTCGGATTCAATCGAGGAATATACTTTCTGTAATGAATACACTTCCGAGGCTGTCAAGCTTGTTTCTACGTTTTCCCCAAGTATGTCTGAAATCTTATTCGCTTTAAAAATAGTTCCCGCTGAAGCCATCTCTCGAATAGCAGCCCTAATGAATTGCCGTTGCCTTTCATCACGGGCATACACATTGTTGACCTTCCGCTTCCGCATTCTTACAAATGCCAAGGATTCTTCTCCGCTTAAATGCTGTTCTCCTTCTTCAAAATAAATACGTTTATCATTATTGAAAAAGTCCTTTTCCCAGAACGGCTTCTTCACGTCTACTGTCACACCGCCAAGCACATTCACAATATCGCGAAACCCGTTGAAATTCACCGTTACATATTCATCAACCGGGATATTCAACAGATTCTCAACCGTTTCCACTGTTAACTTATTTCCCGTGTAATCTTCCAGCATTGAACCGTATGTGTACGCTGCGTTTATTTTGTGATAACCGGCTCTTATTGATTCTGGAACTTTTTCCATATATACTCTTGTATCACGCGGTATACTGGTCATCGTTAATTGGTTCGTATTCGGGTTGAGCGTGATAACAATCTGTGTATCCGCACGTTCATTTTCACCGCCGGACGAATACCCCTCAACACCGATTAATAAAATTGTTATTGGATCCTCTCCCGTGGTGACCGCTTCTTCTCTCAAATCAGATTTCCCATCCTCACGTTCCAAATCGGAATAAGATTCTTGAGCCGCTTCATATGCTTGATAAAAGACGTAGGCGCCTCCTGCCATCACAGCGATAAACAGAAAAACAAGAATTCCAAGCGCCCATTTCACCCATTTTTTTGTTTTTTGTGTTCTTCTCTTTGGAGATCTTAACTCACTCATCATCTAAACCTCATTTCGATAGCAACCTTTACTTTGTTCCGTTAACCGAATACTCTGCGTAAAAAGGTTTGCATCGTTTGCCTTAATATAAAAAAATAATCTTTAAACCATTCTCTATTCGTCCTGACAGCTTCAATTAATGTTTACTTAAGTGCGTCCTTAAAGTCGTCGAAGTATTTCCCAACAATTCCTCATTAATATCTACATAATATACACCATTAATAAATTTCTCTTCTGCCTCTTTGCCTAAATCGATTACTTGAATAGAATCAGGATTAACCTTTCCTATTTGATTAGACATATTTTTTGACAGGTTGGTTTTACTTTCTTCTAAAAGGTCTTTAATTTCTGTTGCAGACAATTCTGCTTCAATTAAGTCGACAATTTTATTAGTCAATCTATTGTACCTTGCATCTTCTTTCGTAACTTCTAACTTTTCATATATATTTTCTTCAGAAATAATTGCGTAGTATTCAATAGGAATATCAAAAAGGTTGGCCACTGTTGTTTTAGCAGTTTGCGGTTTGGGATTAACAGCAGAAGCATGCATTAACTTATCTCGCCCTATCATTTCCCCTTCAGAATCAAAAATTTCTACATACGTATCACGGGGAATGGACACAATATTCATACTGTTGTCACTGCTATTATAAGTAAGTACGATGTTAATATTGCTACGGTTATATTCATCAACTGAATCTATACCCGTTACTAAAATGGAAAAAGATGATTTCTCTTGTTGGGCTACTTGTTGTTTATCCGTGTCTTCCCATACCATTTCGTTACCGAAGTTTATATTTGGTAAAAGAACAACGGCTACTATAATTACTGCGATCACAGAACCTAATGCAGAAGGAATATAACGTTTGCCAAAGTTGAATAGAGTTGTTCTATTTTCTCTTTTTTTATGATTTCTTTCCTTAATTTTATGTAAGGTTTCTTTCCTATCTTCTTCAGTGAAATGCAAATCTTCTCTATTAAAATTATTATCCATAAACATTTGCCTCCTCAATTAAAACTTTTAACCGCTGTTTTGCTCTTCTTAGTCTTGTTTTAACTGTATTGGTATTTAAGTCTGTAACTCCGGCTATTTCATCTATGGATAAAGATTTATAGTAATACAAAAAGATAACTTCACGATAATTATCAGGTAAAGAAAATATAAATCCTTTCATCTCTTCTTGTTCTGTATTTGTAATTACCTTATCTTCTACTGAGGGCAAAAAGGAAGTAATTGTACTTTCCAAAAAACTTTTAGCTTGAACCTTGCGATAGTGCCAACTTCTTAAATAATCTTTGCACTGATTAATAGTTATTCTGTATAACCATGTTTTTATTGATGATTCAAAACGAAAATCACCTAAGTTCTCATAGCATTTGATGAAAGTGTTCTGAACCATATCCTTTGCCGTTTCTTTATCCTTCACGTAACTAAACGCCAATCTAACCAAGTCACTTCCATGTTCAATCATAATTTTTTCCAGAATATCTTCTTTCTTCCCCTCTTCCATGACTTTTCCTCATTTCAGATTTGTTATTTGACCTTTAGACGAAAGCTAAACAAAAAAAGTTTCACAATTATTATAACGGGTTCAGTTATAGGGGGGACCATAAATTAATATACTATTTGAGAGTGCTCAAAAAGCACTCTCTATTTCGAGATGCAAGCTCAATAGGTTTATAGCATGGCTCCATCGCCTTTATTTTAATATTATTTTTTATTTTTTTCTGCATAGACGCCCATGGCATCACGCATGAACCTTGCCAAGCCATTACCAAATTGGTCAATGTTCTTCGTGAAACGCTCGTCATCTACATACATTTCGCCCAAACCTTTGAATGCGTCCAAGGAGTAATGATGACCTGTGTTGCTATTCAAAAAGTCATACCATTCTTTAATAACGTTTTGAACCTTATTAGCACTTGGTGAAGTTTCTCTAAGGTCTGCTAATTTTTGAAAGATCTCCTTCACCTTATCACTCATTAGTGTTTGTTCAGTCTTAGACATATTAACAAGTTTAGCATTAGATTTATCGATTGTGTCATCGCCCCAACGCTCACGAGCTTCTTTTTCATATGGGTTGTGACTGAAGTCAAAGCCTTCGAATTTCTCTTTATTAGACATTGGAATATCTCCTTTTATATTTTGTGTTGTTTTATCAATTGTTCGGATCATTTTGTCGATACGCCTGCGTTTCTTAAGTAGCATTTTTCGATGTATCTGGAGTGCCTCGTGGCGATCAAATGTCGGATTATTGATAATTTCCTTTATTTCTTTAAGCGGGAAGTCAAGTTCCTTGAAAAACATTACTTGTTGTAATGTTTCAAGATTTTTATCAGAATATAGTCGATAACCAGATTCAGTTATTTCTTCCGGTTTCAGTAAACCAATTTCATCGTAATGATGTAGTGTGCGCACACTAATGCCGACTAAATCGGCAACTTCCTTTATTTTCAATTTCATCATGCTGACCTCCCTCATTTATTACTATAAAGTATAACGTTACGTTAGAGTCAATTGTAAAAAAATTTTAAGAAAAATTGTATGAATAGTAATCAAGCGCTTGTCCTAAATAAGATTAGTTCTATATTATGCAGGATGGAGAGTAGTTTTGGAGTGGCGAAAGAGTGCTAAAAATATGTTCACTTCTTGGGCTTTTCGCTAGAATAGAAAATGTGGGCGTTCTTGGTTTATCGAGTCAGATTGCTGAAAAAATCTTACGTTGTTGACCGCTAACGTGCAAAAAAGCTGGTGATTACCAGCTTTAATGTCATTTATTAATTTATACGGAGCAACATAATTATTATTTACCTTGATATGCTTCTTTTAATTTTTCGATGTCAAATTTTTTCATTTGGAGAAATGCCTTTGTTAATCGGTCCATTTGTTCTTTCGTCCCATTTGCCATCATTTCTCCCATAGCGGTTGGCCAGATTTGCCAAGAGACACCGTAAGGGTCTTTCAACCAGCCACACTGTTCAGCATTTGGGTCGGAGGATAGCTTTTTCCAGTAATAATCAATCTCTTCTTGATTTTCGCATCGAACTAATAGAGAAATGGCTTCATTAAACTGGAAGGCATGTGGCCCGGCACTGTCCATAGCGGCAAACCATTGCTTCTCAAGCGCGAAATCTGTAAACATCAACGTTCCTTCCTTGTCCGGTTTCATGCCAACAGGATAACGAGCGATTTCACCTCGACTTGAATCATTGAAAACAGAAAGATAAAAGTCACTGGCTTCTTCTGCTTTACCACACATATCTTGAACATACATCATTGAGGGTACGATAAATGGTCGTACCTCACCTTCTGGGTTTGTGAGAATCAGCTGCCATGTCAGACCATACTTATCCTGTATCCATCCGTAGCGTTTACTGAACGGATATTCTTGAAGGGGCATAAGGGCTGTACCGCCCTGCGACAGCCTTTCCCAGAGTTGATCTAATTTTTCTCGCGCGTTCTCATCTCTTGAAGGATCAAAATTGACAAAAAAAGAAATTGAAGGATTAAATTGAAAATGTGGCCCTCCATTTATAGCCATGAATGAATATCCCGCAAGATTAAACGTAACGATATCGCTATCTCCAGATGGTGTGTCTTGAACAGTTGCGAAATTGGTGACTTTTGAATCCGGAAAAATAGTTGTATAAAATTGTGCAGCCTCTTTTGCTTCTTGATCAAACCATAAATGCGGCATAATTTTTTGTTTCACCATTGGTATTTCCTCCTTTAAGCTATGAATAATATCCTACTTGAGCTGCTTCAATTGCTCTTCCAGACGGTTCCAAGTTTCGGAAATGCCTTGTAGCATACCCATGTCCATAACCTTTTTGAGTTCTTCCGCAGAGACATATTCAGCACGATTAACTAGTTTTGTCTGATCGCCCAGATCGATGAATTTCAACGTAATTTCAGCGGCTGGCATAGTCTCGTCAATATTTCCATCTGCATCCGTAAAATAATCAGTGTAAATAATCGTCTCTGGCTCAATAATATCGTTGTATATGACTTTTCCCCAAGACTCCATACCGTAATATTCCCCTTGATCCCGATCAGTACATTTCATACAGAAATGCCACATACCACCCGGTCGGAAATCAATATGACAAACCGGGAGTTCCCATCCAATAGGTCCCCACCAAACTTTTAGATGTTCAGGCTCTTTAAACATATTGAAAACGAGATCGCACGGTGCATCGAAAACACGTTCCAGTACTAGCACTTTGTCGCCTTCAACTCTAGAATTTAATTCGTTATTTGACATTTTACTCCTCCATTCGATTGTGTAACCTTTCTTTACTCTTAATTTTTTCCAAAGGTATAATCATCATCATCGTCTTAGGTGCATTCTCAAAGGTGAAGATAACTAATGTGCATTCATTAATTGGTTATTAATTCAGTGTTTTTTCTCCTGTAATACATTTAGATAATCGTCCAGGCGATCCATCCGCGCTTCCCACACCCGTCGATAAGAATCGAGCCATTTATCTAGCTCTTTAAACGTTTCCAGTCTTAACTTGTATATTCGACGGTTTGCTATTGGCTCAACTTCAACAAGGCCAGCTTCACTCAAAACACGAAGATGCTTTGAAGTTTGGGGCTGGTTTAGTTTTAATTTACTTGCAATTTCCCCCACTGGAAGCGGCTCTTCAAGAAGAAGATCAATGATATCAAGACGATTTGGTTCCGCCAGGGCACTAAATGTTTTCGCGTTCATGTTGATTCAACTCCAACCATTTTCATTTTACATAAATCCATTAACGTATGTTGTTACATGAAATTATCACATCCGATTCTTTGACTTAGTCACACGTTGTTGTTTACACAATTATTCCATATCGGGAATATTCCCGTCAAGTTATATTTATATTTTTCAAAAAACAATATAGTATTTTCCGAATCCTTAAAAACCCGCTTCAAAACAACCTAAGCTAGGTAGCTAATCCATAATCTTTATCAATCTTCTTTAAGATGTAATGATACCGGGGCTGACTTAAACAGAGCTATCATAAACGGAAAGAGGGGAAGTTTGTTCAAAAAAAAGCGCCACGATGTTCTCAATCGTAGCGCTTTCCATCTACTTCAAGTATCCTAGTTTTATATGATGTATTGCAGATTTCTTAAAAAACCATTAACGTTAATATAAAAATGATTGTAGAAAAAAATAAAACTAAGTAGCTGTTTTCAACCTTGTATTATAAAGTATTTTTTAATGAAAATTGATTTTCACAGAAGAAAACTTTTGCTCGGTCTTCTGATAAGCAATAAAGAAATAAAATCTATTTAATTTCTATTGCTTCATTGCTTAAGTATTCTCTAACAACATGAATAGGAATCCCTAAATCCCGAGCTTGAATTATTAAATCTACCCATTCTTTATCCAGTTCTTTTGCACTAATCACGATCGCCTCCTGAAAGGCAGCCCAGCTATCATCGTTGGAAAAACATTAGACCTGAGGCTTTGCGTCCCAATCTTTCGAGAGGTTTGCCTTTTTCTGAATAGTGTAATTAATTTGATAGTAATATATTACCACACTCCATTACCGAATTGTACTTTATAAAGAAAAGTTTATTAAATTATATTATTTATCCCCTTTTATAAAATTTACTTTATAAAAGGGCGTGTAACAATGGTTTCAGTTTAATATTTTGTATAGTTCCGGAAATCAAGTCTTTAAAAAATTCACATGCAAAATAGACTGTTATATATCCTCTATTTGAACGACTGATATCCAGATTATTAAAGAGTGTATGTTAAATATACGCGTTATTTTTTAGGCTCTAATTGTTAAAAGTAAAATATTATGAGGGTGGTTTATATGGGAGTTAAAACGCAAAAAATTGATAAAGTATTCGAACGAACTACAAATAAAAGCCAAATACATGAAGCCGTTCTACTTGTAGAAAACATGGAAGGAGATTTTTCATACAGCAAGGGGTACGGGGGGAAGGATGTTGATTCCCCAATCCTTATGGCAAGCATCACAAAGCTGTTTACCTCTACCTGTATTTTTATTTTGAAAGAGCGGGGTAAGCTGTCACTTGACGATGAAGTAACAAAATACTTTAAAGAAGAAACATTGGGTAACCTACATATTTACAAGAACCAAGATCATTCCACAAAGCTTACACTTTCACATTTATTACGTCAAACAAGCGGATTGCCGGATATCTTTGAAGAAGGTAGTAATAATGCAAAAAAACGTGCAATCCATCAGGACATGGAATATGATTTTGATGAAATGATAACGATGACCAAAGGTTTAAAACCGCATTTTGCACCTGACAGAGGAAAAAGAGCTCATTACGCTGATATAAACTTTGATATGCTCGGAAGAATAGTTGAAACAGTTGCTAATTCAACATTAGATGATGTATATAAGCAATTAATATTCGACCCTCTAAAGCTAACAAATACTTACCTTCCTAAGAGTGACCATGATTTTGTTCCTAAAGTTTATTATAAAGACAGTTCCTTTTACCGCCCAAAATACGTAAGAAGCTCTCGTGCCAGTGGAGGTGGTATTTCTACTGCTCGTGAATTAATGATATTTATCAAAGCTTTCTTTAGTGGAACGTTATTTAATAAAGCTGTTTTTCATGAACAAAATGTAATGAACAAGTTGCAAGCTTCCATGTTTCCGATTCATTACGGTGCTGGATATATGAGAATTCCACTAAATGGGATTGGGACATTTTTTATGGGGAGAGGGGAATTGGTTGGACATTCCGGTTCATCAGGTTCATTTGCATTTTATTACCCTTTAAAAGATTTGTTTTTTGTTGGAGATGTCAATCAAATGGCAAATCCTGCACTTCCCGTAAGATTAGTGATGCAACTTGCTCTTTCGATGAAATCATAAAGACACTAAATCAAAAATAGAGTAATTTTTATTGTTAAGTAATATTGAATGATTTAACATTGAATAAAGAGCGAATCTCAAAGCAAATCTATAAAGCGATTTCAATCAACGGCAATTTGGGCGAAATTGAGATTATAAAGGGGACGATTTCATTAAAAGATATATTATATTTTCTATTAGTTTTTTAACTTTGTTTGTATTATTTCAAGTTCTATCCGGGTATTTTATGACACTTTTTTATACTCCAGATATGACAAGTGCTTGGAGTAAGAGTGAAAGCTTACCTACCAGTGTTGTTATTAAAAGAAGTTCTTCTCTTTCAACCGTAATTTTAGCCTTTCTTGCAGCAACAATAGCTTATTTTGCTCCTAGGTTATTTATTAAAGGTAATAACAAATAACTATCCCCAATAGGGGGCACTAGCTGCACAAGGAAAGAGTATGCAAAGCGACTAAGATAAGAGCTTCTTTCTTTACTGCAATTATAACACTCGTTATTTTCATAGTTTTATCTTTAGCAGAATAGAGGATATCTTGCTTTTGGTCGAGTTTATTACTTGTTTTTTATTTTTACTATGGCCAAATATATCCATTCACGAAACAGTTATTTTGGTATTTCATCAAGGAAAAATAAATATATCTGAAAGGATGTCTTAAATGAAAGCTTTTGTATATGAGCGTGGAGAGTTTTTAGTTAAAGATGTTGGCGAACCGCAAGCCGGAGCTGGCGAGGTTGTTATTCGCATGCGAGTTGCTGGATTAAACCACCGAGATTTGTTTGCACACAACCAACGAGGAACAGGTGCCGAAACGCTTGCCATTGGTTCGGATGGCGCGGGAGTGGTTGAAAGTGTTGGCGAAGGTGTAAATCGGTTCCAAACCGGTGATGAAGTAATGATAAACCCGAGCCTTGGTTGGTACAACAATGCTGCCGCACAGCCGGATGATTATGGCCTTTTTGACGGGACCATTGCGGAAAAGGTTGTCATTAATGTCGAACAACTTGAACGTAAGCCCGCATACCTCACATGGGAAGAGGCTGGTGTCTTGACGCTCTCTGCTTTAACAGGATATCGGGCAATGTTTACAAAAGGGCAACTGAAAAAAGGAGAAACGGTATTTATTCCTGGTGCAGGAAGTGGAGTCGCAACCTACCTTATTCCTTTTGCGAAAAAGCAAGGTGCACGGGTCATTGTGACATCACGCAGTCCAGAAAAACGTCAGGCAGCCAAACAAATTGGTGCAGATGTTGTACTAGATACAGCAAGTGATTGGGTTGAGGCGTTGAAAAATGAAACTATAGATTTGGTTATCGACAGTGTCGGACAGGCCACATTCAATCGTTCACTAAAGGTGCTAAAAAAGGGTGGCAAAATGGTTATTTTTGGTTCATCGACTGATGATGTGTCCGAACTGAATTTACGAGAATTTTTCTACGGTCAGTACCAACTGTTGGGGTCCACTATGGGTAGCCAAGAAGAACTTCACGAGATGCTTGCGTTTATGAAAGACTCTCAATTACATCCTGTCGTCGATCGAACATTTACTTTGAACGAGGCTAAAGAAGCACTGACATATCTAGAAGACGGTAAGCAATTTGGGAAAATAGCCATCGATTTAAAGATAGATTAAACAATATGCAGACATGATTGAAGAATAAATTATTAGAAAACTTGGCTTATCGCCAACCCTTTATGGCGAAAGCCTTAGTTGCACTTATGCAGTAATAAAGTTATATACTTTCTTATCTGCTAAAAAAGGCTTAAAGACAGCATTTCTTTAAGCCATATGAAACTGTTGATATACATTACGTTTGGCCATTTTTCGATCTGTGGCAACTTGCTTAATTGCGTCCTTACTTGTTAATTTATTATTTTCCATATAATAGTATACATGATCTTGTACCGATAAGTGACTCCACCACAGACTGTCCTCATTTGATTGATCTTGATTAGACCCTTCTACAACAATGCAAAATTCACCTTTTAATTCCGTTTCCCGGGACCAGGAAAGTAGCTCGTCCATCGTTCCGCGTACATATTCTTCAAACCTTTTTGTCAGTTCACGGCCAATGACAGCTTGTCTGTTGCCAAATACCGCTTGTAACTGTCCCAACGTATCCGTCAAACGGTACGGCGATTCATAAAAAAGCAACGTTGCTTTCATTGTTTGTAAATTTTCCAACGCAGCTATTTTTTCTTTCTTTTTCCGTGGCAAAAATCCATGAAAAAGAAATTCTGTTGTTGAAAGGCCTGATGCTACCAAAGCACACAGTGCTGCATTTGCTCCGGGTAAGGAAATAACCGGTATCCGCTCGCTGATCGCTGCTTGAATGAGCTCATTGCCCGGATCGCTTATAGTTGGCATTCCTGCATCACTGACTAATGCTATGGACTCACCGTTCGCCAAGCGATCAAGTAAATCGTGTTCACGAGATGCTTTACTATGCTCATGATAACTTACGAGCGGTGTATGAATATCAAAATGCCGCAGTAAATTTTTTGTGTTTCTAGTATCCTCTGCAGCAATCCATTGTACCGTTTTTAACACAGTTAAAGCCCGGTACGTAATATCCTCCAGGTTCCCGATAGGTGTTGGCACGACATAGATCGTCCCTGTACTATTTTGTTGATCAAAGCTCTTCTGAATCTGCACGGTGAATCACATCTTTCAACATATTTCGAATCAGGTGTAGCTTTTCATTTCGGGAAAGACGTTTGATCTGATACTCCTTTTGCATAGCGGCTTCTTTTGTTGGAAATTTTTCTACATAAACAACTTGGAATGGCCCACGCCCTCGCGTGTACTTCGCCCCTTTTCCATGTTCGTGCATTTCGAGTCTTTTTTCGAGATCATTTGTATAACCCGTGTATAATGAATGATCTTTACACTTCAATATGTAAACAATATGTTCTTGATTAACCATATATTATGTCCCCAGCCTCTTTTGTATATGAGTCATTTTCATTATAAATTATTAGCGGTGGCAGCAATTTCAAGTCTGTTTTGCCGTCCCGTACAGCTTCGATTAGCATGGTGTTTGCTTCACGACCTTCCTTTGGGTAAACGAACCGCAACCGCTTAGGTTCTAAGTTGTATTTTCTAAATAACGTGATCATATCAACCAATCTTCCCGGCCGATGAACGATCGAAACTTTCCCGCCTGGCTTTACGTGCAGCTTGCATGCTTTTACTACATCTTCCAATGTACACAATACTTCATGCCTGGCGATCGTAAAATATTCATTCCGATTATGCTCGGTTTTAGCCGGGGAACGAAAATATGGTGGGTTACAGGTAATAACATCAAACGAGCTGTGCCCCAATACCGGCTTCATTTCCTTTAAATCGCCATGTACGAAGGTAATCTGTTCCGCTAATTTATTTAACCGCACACTGCGTTTTGCCATATCATTTAACCGCTCTTGAATTTCGACACCGGTTATGTGTGCATTTGTCCTGCGTGATAAAAAAAGAGGAACAGCGCCATTCCCACTACATAAATCCAATATCTTCCCTTTTTTAATTGGTATATTAGCAAAGTGCGCAAGTAAAACGGCATCAAGCGAAAAAGAAAAAACCGAGTCACTCTGAATAATTTTCATTGATTCATCGGCGACTAAATAATCCACTCGTTCATCATCCAGCAACTTTATTTGCGTTTTAAATCCTTTTTCACTGTTTTCGTTACCCTTCATTTATTTCATTCAACTCCGATTCCCCGATGTAGCGCTCGGGGACCTTATTGATTTTATTCCGTTAATGTAATCAAAAAAATGGCTCCATATACGTATGATCATACATGGAGACAGTCAGTCACAGCTTTCCATTATTTTGTTTTACTAATATTGAAAAACTCAAGACAGAATAAGCAATCAGCATCTCTACGCGGGCTGCCAAATTGCATATTGCAAATGTGAAAGCCTTCTTCATAAAGACGGGCTAAATTATCATATCCTTCTCCCGGTATATTAACTTGAGCATCCTCGTCTTGTTCTGCACCTACATTACCATTGGCCTCATCGCTTTTTAGATGATTGCGCAAATGAATGTTTTCCATGGATAGGCGGTGATTTTCTTCGAGCAAATCGCTTAATTTTCCTTTTAGGTCCCCCAATTGCTCGTATAATTCACCTATTTGGGTTTCCATGTCCGATACTTGATCAAATATTTCCCTCTTGCTCACTCTAACTCACCTCATTACTCTGTGGCTTGCGTCGAGATAACTTTTTCCTCTATCAACTCGTCTAACGTATATTCGATGACGCGTTCATTTTCCGTCATTTCTATTTGAATAATTTTTTGAAGAATATTCAAACCGACTACTTTTCCTTTTCCATAGGAAGTATAAATAAAATCTCCCAAATCCGGCAATTCCCTTTTTGCAGCTTCATAGTCGTCATTCTCATACTTTAAGCAACACATTAGACGTCCGCATAACCCTGAAATTTTGGCAGGATTTAACGAAAGATTCTGGTCTTTGGCCATCTTGATGGACACAGGTTCGAAATCTCCTAAAAAGGTGGAACAGCAGAGCATTCTACCACATGGACCAATTCCTCCAAGCAACTTCGCTTCATCCCGAACACCAATTTGTCGCAATTCAATTCTCGTTTTAAACATCGCTGCCAAGTCTTTCACAAGATTACGAAAGTCAACGCGTCCATCGGCGGTAAAATAAAAAATAACTTTATTCCGATCAAAAGTATATTCCACATCTACCAGATTCATATCTAGTTCATGTTTAATAATTTTCTCCTTACATACTTCCAATGCTGTCTTTGCTTTTTCCTGATTTTCCGCTACATCATGTTTATCCTGTTCTGTAGCTATTCGAATTACTTTCTTTAAAGGAAGAACAACATCTTCCTCATCAACCTGTCTATTTGCAATCACAACTTTCCCAAATTCCACACCACGTACCGTTTCTACAATTACGTAATCATTTAAGGAAATATTGTGATCAGCCGGATCAAAATAATAAATCTTGCCCGCTTTTTTAAAACGGACGCCAATTACTTCAATCACGATATAATCACCTCTATATATGAAGTGTAAGTTGTTCCATCACTAAGGTGGAATTTACACGTTGTTTTAATTTCTGTTTTGCTTTTAATAAAATGGTTAAAGCAGTAAGCAGTCTCTTTTCTGAGAAAATGGGAACCGCTTTGTGAAGCACTTCGTCTTGAGATGTAAAAACTACCATTGATTCTTCTTTTTCTATATGAAAATATAAAAGATCCTTAAAAGCGATCATTAATAAATCAAGTCCTTGCTGCAGCTGTTCTCTATCCTTAAAATGAGGAAGCCAATGCTGATGAAGAAATAAGTATATGTCATCAGTTCGAGTTGAGGATATTTCTATCCATTGTACCATTAATTTTCTCGCTTGAGCAAACCAGTCAGCTTTATTCCAACTAATTGCTTCTTCGAGATTATTTGTTAATGCACTAAAAAAAACAGCATCGTCCTTTGTAATTCCGGCATCCATCAGCTGCTGTTGAAATAAAGATGGGTTTAATGGTTGTAAATCAATCGCTTGACAACGGGATCTAATGGTCGGAATAATTGATTGGCTGTTTTCGGTCAATAGGATTGCCGTTGTTTTTTTATTTGGTTCTTCCAGAAACTTCAAAATACGATTAGCCGCTTGCAATGTTAGCGTATCCGCAGCCTTAATTACATAAACCTTTTGCACCGATTCTAACCCTGAATATTTAAACTCGGCTTTTAATGCATTTATTTGTTCGTTTCTTATAGCCATTGTTTCGGAAGGCTCGATCCAATGAACATCCGGATGATTTTTGGATGCAATGCGCTTGCAGTTTCTACATACTTGGCAAGGCTCTACTCCCTCTCGATCCAAACAGAATAACGTTTTGGCCAGCAGAAAGGCAATGGATTCTTTGCCTGTTCCTCGTCCCCCCTGAAGCAAGTAGGCGTGGGATATACGATCTTTTTTTATGCTATTTGTTAATATTTTTCCTGCCAGTTCTTGACTTACCATCATGTCCGACCAGGTTTTCATAGCTCAGTCACCGTTCCCATTCTTAACTGCAACTTTCTTACGTATATATATTAATCAACAGACCTTTAATTTCTCCAATAATCCCTAGAAGATCTACTGTCTTCTTTTCTTGATTCATCATTTCTTCCGTTAATTCTACTAATTTATCGTCTACTTCTTTTACAAGTGCCAGTTTATTCTGGCCATCCATTGTGAAACGGTGCGATTGCTCTAACTGCAGCCCTTTATATACCGTTTCTTGCAGAAAATCTTTAATCATACGCTTAAATTTAGCCAAATCCCGAAAAGATCGAAAACGAGCTAATTTTTCTCCTTGCACAGTTATATCTTTCATGAGGCCTTGCAATTCTTCTTGTTTTAATTGATACGTTTGGGACTGAACCATACGCATAAAGTCTTGTTTAGGATCTGTGACAGACCGTTGTTGCTTTGTATCCATTTGTGATCGCAGCTCTTGACTTATTTTCATGACGTTCAGTCCCTTCCTTACATAATTTCTATTATTAAAAGCGGAAAAACGATTCAATCGGAAGAATAAATACCGTTGCTCCACCGACTTCTACTTTTACGGGTTTTGGAATATATGAATCGGCATTTCCTCCCATTGGTGATATTGGTGCTACCATCTGTTCGCGCTGAGAACAATTATCTTTAATAACGGATAAAGCCTCATCAACGTACTCGTTTTGACAACCAATCATCAATGTTGTGTTCCCTTCCTTTAAAAACCCACCAGTAGTCGCCAGTTTTGTCGTTTGGAAATTCTCTCCGCTTAGTGCATTAATCAAACGATTTGAATCTTTGTCCTGTACAACAGCTATAATAAGCTTCACTATTTTTGCCTCCTTTTCTTTTTGTTACTTACTAATATATTCAACAATATTATTCCATGCGTCTGCAACTACTTTATCAAGTTGCTGATCTGCATTAATCGTTTTAATCCGTTCTGGGAATCGTTCCCGAAGCTTGCTGTACCCTTCATAAACCATCTGATGGAAAGAGAGGGTTTCCATATCCAAGCGGTTTCTTTCTCGGTTATTATTTGAAGCTATTCGTTGCAGCCCTTTTTCTGGTTTAATATCGAAGAACAGTGTTAATCCGGGCATGCATTGTTGAATGGCAAATTGATTAATTGTATATACCTCATCCATTCCAATCCCACGTGCATACCCTTGATATGCAAGGCTACTGTCAATAAATCGATCACATAAGACTATTTTACCATTTTCTAAAGCGGGTAATACCTTTTCAACCAAATGCTGTCTTCTCGCTGCTGCATATAACAATGCTTCTGTTCTTTTTTCCATCTCTGTATGAGATGTATCCAAAATAATATTTCTTATTTTCTCGGATATCTCAATCCCGCCGGGCTCTCGTGTTGTTAAAACGTCATAGCCAAGCGCTTGGAGTTTTTCGCTTAATAAATGGAGAATGGTTGTTTTACCGGCTCCTTCGCCACCTTCAAGTGTTATAAAATTGTTGCCCACTGATTCTTCTCCTTCAATTAAAAATCATATTTACTGTATTTTATGACCTTTTACGTTAAATAAAGATTAAAAAGTTTAGTGTGTTGAATTAACTTCATAAAGGTATGTACTTTCTATTATAGCATGGTTCGGCCAAACATTTAATTGTTCCCATTTCTTTTTCACAGTTTTTTTATAAGCTGGCTACGTCCGAGTAGTCCAAAATGGTAAAACACCTATTTCCTTTATTAATCAAAAAACCTTTGCAAGTTAGCTTACAAAGGTCAAAGGTGCTTATTTGATTTATCGGAACTGGATAAAACGGTTTATAAATATATGGATGGACCAAAAAAATAAAAGCTATGAATATAATGTTGGTTGATTCATATTTTTTAATTTACTCAAGTAATAGCGGTACTTTTCTTCTCTTGGCTCTGTATGAATCATATTTCTTTCACATTCACAGCAAATAAATAGTTTGTATAAATGAATGCCATTTTCTTTCTTTTCTTCACATATGCCGCAATATTCCATTTGCTTCCCCTCCTAATCGTTTAGTACATAGTTTTTCCTAAACGACTGGAGTCTATACATAAAATCTTGGAAACAACGAAAATTTTTATCTCCAATAAATAGATTGGATACGCTCAAGCATTTATACAAGGAAAATTTGAATAGCAGCAAGCGAGCTGACACCGAAGATTCCCAGGAACCCAGAGATTAATACAGTAAACAGATTAATAGGAATGTGCAATCCGATCGATCCAGCAAAAACGTTAAAGAAAAACAAAAATAATATTCCGATCCCGATCTTTACAGAACTGTGTGCAATAAACCGCATCGGCTTTACAGGCGCCCCGATAAATAATAATAGAATAATTAACCCGACCATAATAGATATGACGATAGTGGAATTCATAGCTTCAGCCTCCTTGAACTTGTCCGTTATCTAGTACATATGAACAAACGTTGCAAAAAAGAACCAAAAGCTAGAAAACTTCGAAAAACGATGCGGGTCTCAATATCGAATTGCACTTACTTTACGGTGTCGTGCTTCACGTAATAAAAACATATATTTTGCTTGTTCAAAACTCACGCGATGAAGACTACTGTCTACCGGATCAATGCTTTGGTCTATAATCGACTGCATTTTTTTCCATTCTGCTTCCACAGTAATAATGGCATACAATAATTGCTTATCGACATCCGTCTTTTTCACCTTTTTACTCATCGAATCACCAACTTATTAAGAAAAGCGCAAGCGCCCTGGTAAGCCCCGACAAGCTTAAGCAAGAAATCGGAGTGGCGGTTTTGCCACGAAGAGTTATTGCTTAAGACCTCGAGGGGCTGGGCGCTGGAGCTAGACAGCTATGCGCCAGAATTTTATACTTTCTAACCTTATTAGAAAACTTGGTTTTAGCCAATTTATGCGAAAGCTTCGAATGTTGTTTTGAATCCAAATTTTTCACCGATTCACAGGAGCGTCATTTTTTGAAACTCGGTATCCCTCTAAAAATAGTAATTGTTGAGTTGAAGCTGAAAGGCTGGCTTTGTTTCACTCGAACAGAGCAGCTATACATCCCGCCGTCCTTCAAGTGATTTCGCCAGCGTTACTTCATCTGCATATTCCAAGTCGCCGCCTACAGGCAATCCATGCGCAATTCTAGTTGTACGAATACCCGATGGTCTGACTAGACGAGAGATGTACATTGCCGTTGCTTCTCCTTCAATGTTCGGATTGGTTGCCAAAATAATTTCCTCGACCTTTTCGTCTTTTAGGCGATGAAGCAAGTCAGGAACATTTATATCATCGGGGCCAATTCCATCCATCGGTGATATGGATCCATGCAAAACATGGTATCTGCCGGTGAATTCTTTCATCTTCTCCATGGCAATGACGTCTTTTGGATCTTCCACTACACAAATAATCGATTCATCACGTGTCCCGTCCTGGCAGATGGAACAAACCTCCTGGTCAGTAATATGACCACAAATAGAACAGTGCGTGAGTTCACGCTTTGCACTTACGAGCGCTTTGGCAAATTCGAGCACATCGTCTTCTGCCATTTCAATTACAAAAAAAGCTAATCGGACAGCCGTTTTAGGGCCAATTCCCGGCAACTTCGTAAAGCTGTCGATTAGTTTGGAAATTGGTTCTGGATAGTACATCCTGTCTGCCTCCTAAAACATTCCAGGCATATTTAACCCTTTCGTATACTGCCCCATTGTTTCATTTGTTTTTTCGTCTATTTGTTTCATCACATCATTTACTGCTGCTAAAACCATATCTTGTAGCATATCAACATCATCTGGATCAACAGCTTCTTCATTTATATTCACATCGATAATTTCCTTCGCACCATTAGCAGTTACGGTAACCATTCCACCACCAACAGAAGCCTCAAAGTTCATTGCTTGCAACTCTTCCTGTGCCTTCATCATTTTTTTCTGCATTTTCTGCATCTGTTTCATCATGTTACCCATGTTTCCGCCTTTCATAGTACATCCTCCTTATATATTATGTTTTCCTTTTATAAATAATGCCCCATTATACTACAATGTGTATACATTATTGCTTTGGCTGCTTAGAACATACACAAATGTCTTCTTTCCAATTCATGAAAAACATCCTTCTCAACGAACGGACTATTGCAAATTTGATTAAAACGTCCGGTTGATACAACATTCCTTCTTAGTCGCGAATTTCTAATAAATCATCACCGACTAGCTTGCGGGCTTCATCGATAAGCGGGTTGCCTTCTTGTTCTTCATTTGTAGCACTCTCTTCTTGTCTGTTAATATATTCCGATCGTAACTGCTGCCAAGCGTTTTCGGGGATCGGAAAAATCGTTACACTCTTTCCAAGTACATTCCCGAGCACCGATTCAACCGTATTTCGATTATCCAAAAATAAAGAACAATGAATTTCATATTTGAACGCAACGACGAGCCCGCCCTCTGAAGCGGCTGCTGGTTTACTATCCTGTATAGTTGCATGTGCAGGAGCATTCGTCGATTTTAGCTGCGTTAAAAAGTTCGCCCAAACCGCGGTTACTTCTTGTAAGGCGGACTTTTCCGCTCCTTCTAAAACAGGTCTTATCCGCTCATAAGGGATCTTGTAGCTGTTTTTTGTCTGCTGTTTCGGTGGCTGCCTTCTCGGCTGCTGAACAGGTGTCGACTTTGGCGCTTGTTGTAATGTTTGAATTTCCTTTTCCAGCTGTGTTAGCCGATTTGTTAACCGTTCTACCACCTCTGGTTCTATCGCCACATTCGTTGATTGTTGCTCTTTATGCTGTTCTTCATATTGATTGGTGATCGTCAACAGTACGATTTCGATAAAAACTCTTGGGCTGTTCGTCCATTTTATTTCCTGCAAACATTCATTCAATTGAACAATCGCTTGCTGTATCCATGTAACCGAGATTTGTTCGGTTAACTTTTCAAACGTATCATCAAGCACGGCTCGTTCCAAATGTTCTGCTAATGCCGGCGCCGTTTTATAAAATAAAACATCACGCAAAAAGTAAATAAGATCATATACAAAACGGCTTGGATCTTTCCCGTTCTGAATGAGGTCATCAAACAATTGAAGCGTCCGCTGAACATCCTGTTCATACATCGCTTGTACAATATCTGTTAATACTTTTTGTGACACACCACCGGTTACGGCAAGGACATCTTCCAGTTCTATTCGATCCGTACTGTATGAAATTGCTTGATCCAGCACACTAAGTGAATCACGCATTCCACCTTCAGCTGCCAGAGCAACAGCTTCCAACGCATCGTTCGCTACTGATAAGCCCTCTGCTTCAACGATAACCTTTAATCGCTCAATAATCGTCTTATTCCCGATTGGCTTAAAGTCAAATCGCTGGCAGCGGGAAATAATCGTTAACGGAATTTTATGCGGCTCTGTCGTTGCCAAAATGAACACGACGTGTGCGGGCGGTTCTTCCAGTGTCTTTAATAATGCGTTAAAAGCATTGACGGATATCATATGTACCTCATCAATAATATACACTTTGTAAGGGACTGAACTGGATGCATATTTAACTTTATCCCGTATTTCCCGGATATCATCTACACTCGTATTCGATGCCGCATCAATTTCAATGACATCGGAAATTGAACCATCCAAAATCCCTCGACAAGCAGCACATTCGTTACAAGGCTCTTCTGTCGGCGCCTGTTCACAATTAATCGTTTGCGCAAATATTTTTGCCGCACTCGTTTTTCCGGTTCCGCGTGGCCCCGAAAACAAATACGCGTGGGAAAATTTGTTTTGCGATATGGCATTTTGCAGTGTTCGTGTTATATGTGATTGCCCAACAACGTCTGCAAATTTCCTTGGACGCCACACACGATATAAAGCTTGATAGCCCATATGACGTAATCCCCTTTTTTTGCAGCATCTACCCGATCAACGAGTAAGTATAGTACGAAATATAACTTACTCATCGACTATATCCAAGTGACCAAGCACCTGTTTATCATCTCTATTTGCTTTGCTTTTCATTTCTCTCTATTATATCCTATTTCAAGGGTGAATGTGAACCTTCACCCACACTTTCACAAAACAGTTATTAATAATACAATCGTCACGCCTCTGCTTTTCGTGACAAAAAAGGGTTAATGTATTTTGCCACCTTTGTTGTATGTTGTTCGAATGTAATAGTAACGTCCAAGCTGCATTTTATAAGAGGTGTTTAAATAGTCAAAGTTGTTTTCATTCTTGCGCCATTTAATTTAAAAACGTTTCCTCTTTTTCCGGCTTCTCATATAAATCAATTCGTTCCTGGACATCTTCATTTTTATCGGTGTCCCACCACTTAACAATCATGTAAATATTACTTACTTCTTCGAATGAAACAGGTTTTCCATCTTCACCTTCAATTGTTCCTGTCATCTGTTCCGAAATATTAGTTCTCCCTGATACGGAACCAGCATGAATTCGATTATCTACACCGTTTTTAACAACATGCGTATTAAAACTAAAGAAATCTGTGAAATATTCTTCCTCCTTCATGTTCAGTTTTCCATTTCCTATCTTCTTTCCATCTTGAGTGAACATTAATTCATAGCCGTTCAATTCCCACGTCTCACTTTCGCCTGTTAGTGATAAATAATAATTTGTTTTTGATTGCGGACTACTACAAGCCGATAATATGAACAATATAGGGATCAGAAGATATAGTTTTTTCAATTGAAGCACCTCTTTATTTGATTCTAATCTTTATCGCTAAAAAAAACATGTTCCGCATGAATGCCTTTTCCAATTGTTAAAATACCATACGAATAATAAGCTTGCCTTCTTCTATCCGTAGGGGAACCAGGATTAAAAATCAAAATATCGTTTTCATACTTCAAAACAGGGATATGTGAATGGCCAAAAATAATACAATCAACGTCCTGTTTTTCAAAAGCAGCCCTAGCTCTTTTTTCTGTTGTCAGCTTTTGGCCATGACCATGTGTAACACCAATCTTAAAGTCGTTTAAATGTAAAATCTCTTTTTCCTTGAAATGCTGCTGAATGTCTATACCGTCCACATTTCCGATAACACCTTCTACCTTCGCATACGTTGAAAGTTCTCGGTAAACATCCATCGTTTGCCAATCGCCTGCATGAATAATGAGATCAGTTGCTTTCAATTCCGTGATGAGCTGATTTGGGAGTTTTTTCGCTTTATTGGGCATGTGCGTATCAGCTATTACAACAATCTTCATAAAGTTAAAGCCACCTTTTTAAAAACGTGATAGGGGATTACTCTTTTGTTAAATTCAACACAAGACTGCTGTGCACTTTTATTCTAATACAGTTTTCGTTTTCGCATAAAATATAAAGCTCGCTAATTTAGCGTAAGCTAGCAGACAAAATCCAACATAGACAGCTACCCTATGGAAGGAAAAGTAACTTTGAAAATGATATAATAAACAAAGCGGAATCGTTTAACATATTATTGTACATGATACGACTAAACTTAAAAATAAAGAGGGATGGCTATGTGGATTAAAAATTTTTTCATCGGATTATCACAAAACCAAATGCTGAATAAAGCAGCCAAAAGATACGGCTTTAAATTAGGGGCGCAATCGGTTGTTGCTGGAACAAATGTGGAAGAAATGGTCGAAAGCGTCAAACAACTAAACGCACAAGGAATTTCAGCGACGATTGACAACCTTGGGGAATTTGTTTTTGAAAAAGATGAAGCAATCGAAGCGAAAAAACACATTCTATCTGTCATCGAATCGATTAATCAAAACAATATCGATGCTCATATTTCGCTGAAGCCAACACAGCTTGGTCTTGATATTGATTTTGGCTTCTGCTTACAAAACTTGCGGGAGATTGTTTCTAAAGCGCATGAATATAATATCTTCATTAATTTTGATATGGAGGATTACGACCATTTGCAGCCGTCCTTTGATTTAATCGACGAGCTTGCCCAAACGTATGATAATATCGGAACAGTCATTCAGGCGTATTTTTTCCGGGCGATAAATGATATTAAGCAATATAAACACTTCCGACTACGGATTGTAAAAGGCGCCTATAAAGAATCACCTGAAGTTGCCTATCAAGATAAAAAAGAAATCGATGAAAACTTTCTTCGCTTAATCGAATATCATTTATTAAACGGGAAATTTACTTCCATTGCAACCCATGATCATCATATTATTAACCATGTGAAAAAATTCGTTGAAGAAAACCAGATCCCAAGAGAAAAATTTGAATTTCAAATGTTGTACGGTTTTAGAAAGGACATGCAGCTGGATCTCGCCAAGGAGGGGTACAATTTTTGTACGTATGTACCATTTGGCACGGATTGGTATGGCTATTTTATGCGTCGGCTTGCCGAACGTCCGCAAAACCTCAATCTCTTTTTTAAACAAGTATTCAATAAAAAGACGAATACCATGATCGGGATAGGACTTGGAGCATTTTTACTTGGTCGGCTAAGCAAGAGGAACAAATAAAAAGACGACCGAATGCAGCTTAAGGATAGAAACAACCTATACTAGGTGAATCCGCTACTTAATTGGAATGCTTATGACATTGTTAATAGCACAGAATGATGTACACCCCTGAATTTCTGCCTCAGGGGTGTTTTTTATAGTTATAACTTTGTAACCATTTCTAGTAAAATATTAGGCAAACAGTAGTCCAAACACAAACGAAATCACAGTTCTTTTCAGACAAAGATTCTTCCTATGTTTTATGTTAAAAAAACAATCCAAACTTCTACTGTTATCACACCGGTTAATAGCAGCATGTTTTTATTGATTTAAAAGTCTTGTAATAAAACCAAAACCATCTTTATCTTTCACTAGAAAGTCAAAGCCAAAATATGCTGCACTACCAAGTAAAATTGCCCAAAATGCGATGCTTGCCGTCATTAATACTGAAGTTTTTGAACGTGTTCCACCAAATGAGACAGCCAAAATTGCCGTTACATGACTACCTACAAAAAACGGGCCAATGAATGCTAAACCTGCCAAACCATATTTTCCCCAAATTTTCTTAGCACGTTGATGGCCTTTGGATTCTGACTTTTCATCACTAGCTTTTTTCTTTCTACGCCAATTACGAACCCAATCTATAAATACAATCACTAAACCTACCGTTAATAAATTCCCTAAAAAGGCAATAACAATAACTGGGACTGCTGGAATGCCGCCAATAATTGCGACAGGTACGATCATTGCTACTTCAAAAAAAGGAATTGCAGCTAATAAAAAAATAATAAAATACGTCCAAATCAATTTCCCATATCCTCCTTATGACTATCAACACATCTACTTGCAAAGTCCATTGATTTTTAAAAATTAGCGTTTTTTCATGATTATGGCCTAACCGTACATGAAAAACCATCTACCTTTATTTGTTTACAACCTAGTTTGTTAATACACTCTCATTTTTTACCAGCATTGATTTTTCAATACGGAGGAAATAAAATTTACCTTTCTCTACTCCCAGCTAGACTTGTAATTGTCCGACTCCAATCGTTTCCTGAACTCCTCTGCAGCACTGTACCCTTGTTGTTGTAAGTACCAATTATTCGCCGCTGCTTCAATTAACCCGGCCACATCTCGACCTGGCTGCAGCTGAATTTGAATATGCGGAACTTGAACATCCATATATTCCGTAAATTTTGTTTCCATTTCAAGCCCATTATTTAATGTATTGCTCTTCCACGTAGTCAGTTCAATATCCAAAGCAATGCGAGTTTCATCCTGAAATGCTTTTCTTCCATATTGACGGACTACATTTAACAGTCCAACACTGCGCAAAGCAAGAAACTCCCTATTTTTTCCATTATGTGTACCAAGTAATGTTTGGGGGCTTAACTTTTTAATAACAACGATATCATCGGCAACAAGGCGATGTCCTCTACCGATTAACGTATGTGCCGTTTCACTTTTCCCTAGTCCCGATTTTCCTCGTAGAAGAATACCGATACCGAAAACATTGATACAGACCCCATGAACCGCTATCTCGGGTGCCATATTTTTAATCAAATAAGCATCAATTTTTTTAATAAATTCATAGTTATGTTCATCCGTCCGCAATAATGGTATGTTATTTTTCGTACAATATTTTGTTAAATAAACAAGACCACTTTGGTCATCTGTAACAATAATACATGGGGGATGATATTTCACTATATTACTAACGCGCCGTTCACATTGTTCATCCGTTAGATTATCCAAATAACGAATTTCATCTTCACCAAGAACGTGAACATGTTCCTTCGGCAAAAAATCCATATATTCAATAAACTCCAACCCCGGCCTGCGTGTTTGTGGTTGCATAATAACATCATCTAGTTCATTTTTAGCTGTTAACACTTCCAGAGAAAAAGTTTTTACTAAATCGTTAATTGTAATTTGTTTCATATCTTGCACGCTCCATCCTGTTCGCTCACTATTAATGTAACATAATAAGCAAGAAACCGCTTGCCTATTTAATTGTTTTATTGTCGAATATTTCTTTTAGATAATATAGGATATGAATATAAGGAAAAAATTTTGAACAATTGGAGACAAACATTATTCTTTTTAAAATACGTGATAAAATAAGGTAAACAGCAAATTAAAGGAGTTTATCATTAATGAAAAAATTATTGATTCTATTAGGTATAATCATCCTAGTATTTACAGCTGCTTGCTCTTCAGAAGAAAGCGAAGAACAAAACCATCCTGCTACGGAAGTAACAGGGGATACGCGTGAGGAAACATCTTCCCTAAAAGAACTGCCGCCATTTCTAGATGCAAAGTCGGAGGAAATGCAAATATTGTACCAAGCCGTCGCTCAGAATCAAAAACTGTTGGAGTCCATTCCTTGTTATTGCGGATGTGGCGACGAATCCATTGGACATAAAGATAATTATGACTGCTTTATCCATGAAAATAACGACGATGGTTCACTCGTTTGGGATGACCATGCTACAAGATGCCAGGCTTGTCTCGACATTGCAGCAGAGTCCATTATCGAATCCAGTAACGGAAAATCTGTGAAGGTAATCAGAAACATGATTGAAGAAAAGTATAAAGAAGGATACGCGGAACCTACACCAACTCCAGAGGTTTAATTGCTTTTTATAAAATAGTAAAATCCTTGCCGGAATATACCCGACAAGGATTTTATACATTTATGTAACCGTGCACCCATCTCTGATGTGACGTCCCTAAGCGTTACTTAAGTTCATGGCTCGATTCAGGGAGCCCTGCGGCACACAAGAATAACCACTTACTGCTGCTTCCTTCCGGACCTGACAGAATTCATGGGTTCCTGTTGCGCAAGATCTGAACGTCAACACCAATCCCTTAAGGCAGCCTTAAGGTCGCCTCACCTCGGATGGGAATTCAACCTTGCTATAGCGGATTGCAAGTTATAGGGCACCGCTAATTCCCCATCTAGCACGGCAAGACCCATTATAACGATTTTTAAAGCAGATTGCAATTGTAAATAAAGGGAAATCCGGTTAATCTTATGTAATTCACTTCCAGATTACAAAATGTGAAAATAAACGCAAATATGAACATCAAATTGCAACTGAATTTGGTGTTCCTTTTTTATTGTTATAATGGTGTTTATGGGGGGGTGTTGTTGAAATTGCATATGTAATTCATTTAAAATAACAAGTGTTCAAAAAATATTGAATGACTGTTATTAAGGGTTTTAATTATGTGTAATCTAACTGACATTATAAGATGCAATTTCCTATGAAATTTAATGAACAATTAGTAATAATTAAACGTACACAAAAGAAAAAGAGCTTGAGAATACCCAAGCCCTAAACTATAATTTCTTATTAAACAATCGCGTCCGTTAGTTTAACTGCTTAATGGGTGACAATTTATATTTTTAATTCACGAAAATGAATTATGTAGAAAAAGCTGAATGTTTTTCATGAATGTTAAAACACTAAAAACAAGAACCCATATACGTACAGGCCAAGAAAGACACCCCAAATTAGTTCTCTGTCTCACTATCGAAACTACAGTGGAAATTAATATAATTAAATTGGGTAACAACAAAATAAGGTTAAAAAACTCGCGTGCTGCATCTTCGTCCATATTGCTTAACAAGTAGAATGCTGGTGCAATAAATGTGAACCAGAAGAAGAAAAACGAACCCAACATACCATCATCACCACTAGACGAGCTAGAATAACCAGAGCCTGACATTGGCATATCCCCGCAATTATAACAAACCTCATAACCACGAGGCACACGACTATCACAAGTTGGACACACAAATCCTTTTACTTGTTGTATGTTACGAGCTGCTTCTGCGTTCTTTTTATAATGACTCAATTTCTCACCTCCTGATATCTAATTATTCAATTCAACTAACCTGCCCTGTTTATTTAAGCGTAAAGCGTCATGAACCTTATATTAACTCTATTTTCATCTTTACGCATTAATCAAAATACCTTTGTTTCTTATAGCAATTCACAGGAAAATCACAAAACTGAAATATTTATAACTGTTACTGTGAAAAAGAGTGTTATTTACTATGTGAATTTGAAACCAAACGGCGACAATACCAAATATACCAATAAAAATATCGCAGTGGATTCTATTGCGAATATCACTGCGATATCATTTGCGGAAGACTAGTTTGCACCTCTGAAGTAAACCCGTTAATATATAGGCCTAGTGGTTTTTTTAGATAAATACTAAAAATCGCATAGATTAACACGGCTATTATAACTCCAACAGAGACATAAGTCATCCAGTTCGTAAAAATCATTTTAACCTCCCTTTCCTCAACATAATGGCTCGATTGTTGAACATTCTTTTTAACACTTTAAATACAGTTCCCTTTCCGCTCGCGCAATTGTTTAAAAAAGTCCTTCAACAAAAAACTGCATTCCTCTAACAATACGTCTTTTGTTACTTCCACTTGATGGTTAAAGCGATTCTCATTCAGTAAGTTCATTAATGTCCCGGCGCAACCTGCTTTTGGATCAGGTGCCCCGTAAACAACACGTTTGATACGAGATTGAACAATCGCACCGGCACACATTGGACACGGCTCCAATGTGACATAAAGTGTACAATCCTCCAACCGCCAACTTCCAACTTTCCCATTAGCCTCTTCAATAGCGATTAATTCAGCATGGGATAACGTTCGTTGCGTACATTCACGTACATTGTATCCCGAAGCAATTTTTTCACCGTTATATACAATGACAGCTCCAATTGGAACTTCGCCTATGGAACGTGCTTTTTTTGCCTCTTCTATAGCCGCTTGCATCCATTGCTCATCCATTTATATCACAACTTTATCTAATAATTTTGATTCGTATACATGATTAAACTACATGACTAGAGGAACAAAATCAATCGTTTAGGAATATCCTATCAACGAGACTCATAAATTTTAAGTAGAAGACTATTCATAAGGAGGGATTTATATGCAAATTCACGTTATAGAACGAGGCGATACATTATTTGCCATTGCCAATACATATGGCTCTTCTATTGATGCAATTACAGAAGCGAACGAATTAAGTACGCCGAATTTAGTCGTCGGGCAAACACTTGTCATTCCAATCGTTGGCCAATTTTATTTTGTGCAGCCTGGAGATCGTCTATATTCCATCGGTCTGCAATTTAATATAACTGCCGAGCAACTCGCTCAAATAAATAATATTCAACTGAATGCGCCTCTTTCACCCGGACTACGGTTATACATCCCCCCTCAACCGAAACGAGCGATTACTTCTTTAGGATATATAGAACCGCTGGGAGGCAGTGTTTCTACTACTTTAGAAAATGCTGCCGAAAAAAATACGCCATTCCTGACTTATTTAACGGCATTCAGTTATCGCGTTAATCGAGACGGAAGTTTAACCCCTCCTCCATTAAATCGCTTCAAACAAATTGCAGAGGCAAATAACACTGCATTATCCTTAGCTGTCAGTAATCTGGAAGAAGGGGCTTTCAGCACGGAATTAGCCCATATTATTTTAACGGTTCAAGCCGTGCAAAACAACTTGCTCGACAATATTGTAAATACTGCGGTATCGGTTGGTTTTGATGAAGTGCATTTTGATTTAGAATTTATCCCACCGGATGACAGGGAAGCATACAATAACTTTTTACGTAAAGCAAAAAAACGGCTACACCAAGCAGGATTAAAAATGTCAACCGCGTTAGCACCAAAAACAAGTGCAACTCAGCAAGGCATCCTTTATGAAGCACACGATTACCAAGCACATGGGGAAATTGCCGATTTTGTTGTATTAATGACATATGAATGGGGTTATAGCGCGGGGCCTCCTCTCGCTGTATCACCGATTAACGAAGTACGAAAGGTCGTTAACTACGCATTGACAGAGATACCTGCGGAAAAAATCTTATTAGGCCAAAATTTATATGGCTATGACTGGACGCTGCCATTTGTTAAAGGTGGCGAATTGGCTAAAGCATTAAGTCCGCAACAGGCAATTGCTCTAGCTCGCCAGCAAAATGCAGCAATTGAGTACGATCCTGTTTCCCAAGCACCTTTCTTTACGTATTACGACGCTGAGGGGAAGCAGCATGAAGTATGGTTTGAAGATGCTCGTTCCATTCAGGCAAAATTCAACTTAATCAAAGAATTGGACCTGCTTGGTATTGCTTATTGGAAGCTCGGTCTCGCCTTTCCGCAAAACTGGTTGTTGTTAAGTGATAATTTTAATATTACGAATTCAAAATAAGGAATGTGAAACATTTGATTGAATAAATAAGATTGGAAAAGGCAACTGTTTTCATCCAGCAGTTGCCTTTGTTCATTTTACAACAATTAACATCGTAAATTTTACCACAACGGATCTTCATGTTTACTTAACTGTATAATGTAAGGATAAATGAGAGCCAAAACCAAAATTATGTTTGCTCCCAACCCTAAAATCCATGGAAAAGATACGTTAAATAAGATCATTATAGGAATCGGGAGCAAACTAAACAGCGCATCTCGCATTCTAACCTTTTTTGATAAGTAATTTTTTTGCTGACAATACGGACATCTTAACTGAAGCATGTTCTTCAATGTATCCGTATATGTCCAAGGTGTATGACAATGTTGGCAAGTCGGCAACATGAGCACCTCCACGATTCTTTATTCCTTTCCTAGCTCAATGGAACGGTCTCTTGCACTTTTTACACATTCGATAATCGTTTGGTGAAAATCATATTTATCCAACGTTTTAATTCCCGCTTCGGTCGTTCCTTTCGGGCTCGTAATATTTTCCCGCAATTCTTCTACCGGCTCTTTCACCTGCTGTAGCATTTCACCCGCACCGACTACTGTTTGTGTGATCAAGGCCTTTGCTGTTTTTTGATCCAAACCGGACTCTATAGCCGCCTTTTCCATTGCTTCCACTAAATAATAAATATATGCCGGCCCACTGCCGGAAATACCGGTTACAATATGCATATCTTTCTCAGCAACGGTTGTAGCTGTCCCAATGGCTGTAAATAACGCATTTGCTTTTTCCAAGTGATCATCTGTTGCATATTTCCCTTTGGTTACCGCTGTTGCAGAATGACCAATCGTAGCTGATGTATTCGGCATCGCTCGAATTACCGGTACATCTTGATCAAATAAGGATGCAATGTAATCCGTTGATATACCTGCGATAACAGAAATAATGAGCTGGTTTGGTTGAACATATGCTTTAATCGATTGTACCGCTTCTTGTAAATCATACGGCTTCGTTGATAGTATAATCGTATCTGCACCCATAATAACTTCTTCTTTATTCATCGTGCCATATATATTGTATCGTTTTTTTAGCCCGTCAAGTCGCTCTTCATTATCTTTATTTGTAACAAAAATTCGTTCCTTCTGAATAAACTCCTTGTTTAACAATCCTGCAATGATCGATTCGGCCATGGAACCAGCGCCAATGAAAGAAATTTTATCAAACATGTTTACATATCCTCTCTTCATATAAAAAAGTTAATTTTTTTGTAATCTAAAAAACCTCACTCCATCCTTCATAAAAAGGACGGAATGAGGTTAACATCCGCGGTACCACCTAAATTGACATCATGATCATGATGTCCACTTTAAATTTGTTAACGCAGTTCGCTGCGGTTAGTGTTTATCTAACGGCTCCCAGGTAGGTTCAATCATGTGTTCACAAAGGGATCTTTCAGCCGATGAATCCCATTCTCTTTTGCTATGACATAATTTACTGGCCCGTTCATTACCTGCTTTTAAAATTTAATTATAGTAATTTGAATATATGCTGTTGAAGTAACTTTGTCAAGTCATTTCAAATGATGAATAATTGTAAATTTGTTTGTATTCGCTGTTCATCTCGCTTTTTTGTGTTTTTTACAATTTTTATTAATTATAACAAAACCCTAGATGAAGAAACAATGTCTTGTCTTCTATCCAGGGTAAACGTATGTAATAGTATGTTGTTTTAAATGGAGGAGGTAGAGGGATTCGAACCCCCGCGGGCTTTGACACCCCTGTCGGTTTTCAAGACCGATCCCTTCAGCCGAACTTGGGTATACCTCCGTAGCAACATTTTATAATATACATTAATATTTTTTTGTTGTCAATCATTTTGAGGAAGAATAGCGTAAGCGTGCTAATTAGAATTGGAACGCCTACGCTTATCCCCTCAAATGGATATCGAGTCCCCTTTTTCCACCCGAGATATTCCGTAAATTACTTGATGACTTCTTTTCCGCCCATATATGGACGCAGCACATCGGGAATGACGACCGATCCATCCTCTTGCTGGTAATTTTCTAAAATTGCTGTTACCGTACGACCAACAGCCAAGCCGGATCCATTCAACGTGTGAACATATTCCAGTTTTCCATTGTCTTCTCTGCGGTAACGAATACCCGCTCTTCTCGCCTGAAAATCCTCAAAATTTGAACAAGAAGATATTTCTCGGTATGTTTCCTGTGTCGGAATCCATACTTCAATATCATACTTTTTCGCTGCTGTGAAGCCTAAATCTCCTGTACACATACTCATCACCCGGTAAGGTAGCTTTAACAGCTGTAACACCTTTTCTGCTGTTTTTGTGAGTTGTTCCAGCGTGTCATAGGAATTTTCCGGCTTAGAAAAGTGTACAAGCTCTACTTTGTTAAACTGATGCTGGCGAATAAGCCCGCGAGTATCTCGTCCGGCTGATCCCGCCTCAGACCGGAAACAGGCGCTATACGCAGCATATTTCTTCGGCAATTGCACTTCTTTAAAAATTTCGTCACGATGGAAATTAGTTACCGGAACCTCCGCTGTCGGAATTAAAAAATAATCCCAATCCGCTATTCGAAAAGCATCTTCCTCAAACTTTGGCAACTGACCTGTACCAGTCATACTCGTGCGGTTCACAATATAAGGCGGCAACATTTCCTCATAACCGTGCTCATCAACGTGTAAATTTAGCATAAAATTGATGAGCGCGCGCTCCAATCTTGCCCCTAAACCTTTATAAAAAACAAAACGACTACCAGTTACTTTTGCCGCCCGTTCAAAATCAAGAATATCCAAGTCAGAAGCAACGTCCCAATGTGGCTTTGCATCGAATGTAAAGGCAGGGATATTCCCCCAGTTCCGTACTTCTACATTATCTTCTTCGTCCTCTCCAATTGGTACACTCTCATGCGGAATGTTTGGAATGGAATACATCATTTTGTCCAGTTTTTCCTGTACTTCGGTAAGCTCTGTATCGAGTTGTTTAATCTTTTCACCAACGCTACGCATTTCCTTAATCGCTTCGGTTGCATCCTGTTTTTCTTTTTTTAACATGGATATTTGCTTTGAAGCTTCATTACGACGCGCTTTCAAGCTCTCCGTTTCCGCGATCAAACTTCTTCTTCTTTCATCATATGCACTGAATTTATCCAGTTCCGACAAGTCTTCCCCTCTGTGGGCTAATTTTTTAGTTACTTCATCAAAATTATTACGTAAAAATTTCATATCCAGCATATAAAAACTCCTCCTCATTATGATTACTTATCCCGTTTTTAAAATACGTTTCTAAAAACACAAAAACTCCCGCCCTGAAAATAGGGACGAGAGTTGTTTTCCCGCGTTGCCACCCTGATTGAAGATTACTCTTCCGGCTCATAGTTGGTAACGGTACATCACCGGGTTTATTTACTCGCCTTCCATAAACCAGTTCAGGGACGGATTCGTCGTATACTCCTGTCGATTTTCACCTGCCATCGACTCGCTGAAAGAAATAATACGAGTACTGTTTCCCTTCAATACTTTTCATCTGTCATTATAATAGCCAATTTACATCAAAGTTTCAAATGGAAGCTGTAAATATAAGAAAAGCGCAAGCGCCCTGGTCAGCCTCAGGCATAGCCTAAGCAAGAAATCGTAGTGGCGGTTTTTGCCACGAAGAGTTATTGCTTAAGACCTCGAGGGGCTGGGCGCTTAAGCTAGACAGCTATGCACAAAAATTTATACTTTCTTACCTTTTAAATACATCAAGACTTCCAGAGTTAAAACCAACCTTTTACCATATCGATAATGCTAGAAAACAATCCCCCAAAAAAACTACCGATGGAACCAAGCATTAGCATGAACCAATTTTTCTTATCAACTGCTTGATTTGTAACAATATCAATTTTATTGTTATTTGGTTTGTCGATAATATACCCGTTACCTGCTTCTCCTGCATATGCTAGCGTTGCTTCGCCGACTTTCTCTCCCTTTTTAATCGGCGCTTGCAGTTCACCTTCCGCATTTAGCTTGTCTTCATTATAGTTATAATTTAACGAATAATTTTCTTCTTCACCTTTTTTAATTGGAGTTTGATATGCATCTTTTAAAGTAATTTCTACCTGATCTGCTTTTCCTTTTGCAACCGGAAGCGATGCATGATCTTTTAATTGATAGCCTGCCGGAAATAATTCCTTCGACTCAAAATTGTCAAAGCCATAATCCATTAATTTTACAGTTTCCTTAAAACGTTCTTCTTCACTTCCTGTTTTCATAACAACAGATATTAGACGTTTTCCGTTACGTTCTGCTGTCCCGGTAAAACAATAACCAGCTTTTTCTGTAAAACCTGTCTTCAAGCCATCAATACCTTCATAAAAATGAGGTTTTAAAAAAGTAGCATCATGAGGAAGCATCCAATTCCAGTTGCGAATGGTGCGACCATCGAATTCGATTTCAGGAATACTGGATATTTCCAATGACTCCGGATAATCATTAACTAAATGATAGCCAAGAAGTGCTGCTGATTCTGCTGATAAAAGATTCGTATCATCCGGTTTTGTCCCTTCCGGATAATGTTCACCGAGCGATTCATTATCCAACCCGGTAGAATTTACAAATTTGTAATCAGGCAAGCCCATTTCTTCCGCTTTCGCATTCATCATCTTGACAAACTCGCCTTCCGACCCTGCAATCAGCTCGGCAAGTGCCATCGTCGTTGCGTTGTCAGAATTAATAGCCATGGCATTATATAAATCTTTAACTGTATAATCAATATCCTGACGCAATCCAATACCTGAAAATGCGTTGTTTCCGGATATTTTATGTAACACATCACTGATTTCCGTCGTCGTCTCCCACGTAATAGTACCTTCTTCAATTGCTTCCCATACGAGATATTCTGTCATCATTTTCGTCATGCTTGCTGGAGGTAATGCTTCATCGGCATTTTTTTCGTATAAAATTTTCCCACTATTTGCATCTACTAAAATAGCTGATTCAGCATTTAAATCAAGTGTTTCTGCAGCTTGAACAATGGTTGGCTGAACGATGAATGAAGTTAAAAGTAATATTAAAAAACTTGCGTATACACTTTTTAATATATTATGTTTCAATCTATTTACCTCCGCTTATTTCCTTATTGAATGTCTTTCTAAAATTTTTCTTATTCTTTTTAATACACACTTTGATATTTTACCACAAAATTGTCATTTAAAAAATCTTCTTTTTTATGAAGGTAATTTTTCCCATTTAATATTTATGGCGTTCTGATCGTGCAAATAGAATACAATCGTCTAGGAATCACCATTTAAAAGAAGATATATAAATGTATTTTGTGCAAAAAGATAGGGATTAGCCGCTCCTAATCCCTTACCTTCTGGAATGTTGTCCAATTTTCAACAATTATATTCGATAGTTTGGTGCTTCTTTCGTTATTTGTACTTCATGCGGATGACTTTCGCGCAATCCTGCATTAGTAATGCGGATAAATTTAGCATCGTTTCGTAAGCTCTCAAGCGTCGGTGTTCCACAATATCCCATGCCTGCCCGTAGGCCGCCAATCAGTTGATTAATCGTGTTTGCCAAGGAGCCTTTATAAGCAACTCTGCCTTCAATTCCTTCAGGTACAAGCTTTTTCACATCATCGGTTTCCTGGAAATAGCGATCTTTAGAGCCTGCCTTCATCGCCCCAAGGGAACCCATGCCACGATAAACTTTGTACTGTCTTCCTTGAAATATTTCCATTTCGCCCGGACTTTCACTAACACCGGCAAATATACTTCCAAGCATAACTGCGTGAGCGCCTGCTGCTAACGCCTTTACAATATCCCCGGAATACTTAATTCCACCATCAGCAATGATTGGGACTCCGTACGGTGCTGCAGCCTCAGCACAATCATGAACAGCTGTAATTTGTGGCACGCCAATGCCAGCGACTACGCGGGTTGTACAAATTGAACCAGGACCGATTCCTACTTTGACGATGGAAGCCCCTGCCTCAATTAAATCCTTCGTTGCTTCAGCTGTTGCCACATTACCGGCAACAATAGTCAATTCCGGATACAATTCTCGAACATGCTTCACCTGGTCCAGTACACCTTTGGAATGCCCGTGAGCGGTGTCGATGACAATGACATCCACACCTGCTTCAACAAGTTTTTCAATTCGTTTTAATGAATCTCCGGATACGCCTACTGCTGCTCCAACAATTAATCGACCTTGGTGATCTTTTGCAGCATGTGGAAATTCAATTACCTTTTCTATATCTTTAATTGTAATTAATCCTCTTAGCACATTTTCATCGTCAACAAGCGGCAATTTTTCAATACGATACTTTTGTAAAATCTTTTGTGCCTCATCCAGCGTTGTTCCAACTTCTGCTGTCACGAGGTCTTCACTTGTCATTACTTCCGATATTAAAATCGAATAATTCTCAATAAAACGTAAATCACGATTTGTCAAAATACCAACGAGCTTTTTATCCTCAATATTATTGACAATTGGAACACCTGAAATACGAAATTTCCCCATTAAATGTTCAGCATCGAATACTTGGTGTTCCGGAGTGAGGAAAAATGGATTCGTAATTACGCCACTTTCCGATCTTTTGACACGATCGACCATTTCCGCTTGTTCCTCAATTAGCATATTTTTATGAATAACACCGAATCCGCCCTGCCTTGCCATGGAAATTGCCATATCCGCTTCCGTTACTGTATCCATTCCTGCGCTAATAAAAGGAGCACTTAATTTTAAATTCGGTGCCAAATCTGTACTCACACTGACATCTTTTGGCAACACCTCTGATTTTGCAGGTAAAAGCAGAACGTCATCAAATGTTAATCCTTCTTTGGCAAACTTCCCCTCCATATTCATCCTCCTTGTATTTTGATTATGTGCTAAAAGTGATAGATTTCTTCTATTTTGGCTAAACTAATACTATTGGTTATTCATTTTAACATGTATTGTATTGTAAATTACAATACGTCATCATGTCCTTTTTTTCAACTAGTGAAGCGCTTCCGTCAAAAAGAAAGTGGATTCAAAATATTGTAAAATTAAGAAGGTTGTTTATGGAGAAAGAGAAAATAAATGCATTTATTACGTATTTACAATCACAGCAGACATCCCGGCAATATTTATTTCACTGTTACCGAAATCGCGACCGCAAAGATGCGGAAATAAAAAGTTATGAAAACAGCAGTGCATTTATGTATTATTTACAACACGGTATGCAATTTTATGAAACGGGGAAAAAGATGGATCCGCTCATTCAGCCGATTTTGTTTTTTTACGGGCTGACTCATTTAATTAAGGCGCTATTGTTATCAACACGCCCGGATTATCCCGAATCCACCTCTATTCTGGCGCATGGGGTTTCCACTCGAAAGCGAAAAAAGAAGCAATACACTTTTTTGCAAGATGAAGTAAAAACACAACAGAACGGGTTGTTTCCTTACTTCACCAAGCATTTATATAACGGAAACCAGCAACTGCACGGTAAATGGAAGATGGAAAGCCTATTTGCTGTCATTCCCGAAATGAATCCAATGATGCAATTTGCAAACCGTGAAAAAACAATGATTTCCACTGGAAAAATTGGCGCGGAGGTCTTGGAATTTCCATTAACGATTCTTGACCAATATCATTTAACCGAAGAGGCGTTTATAATGCGCATAAGGCCTTTTCTACCGACCATTAAACAGCAATCGGTTACAAAAGATGCGATACAAATCGTACTAGCATCACCGATTAACTATCTAAAAGGTCCTTTTAAAATTAACATCGACGATGAATTCGTCTGTTTTCCATTTACGCGCAACGTGTATTTTACCGGTCCAGAAACAATGATCCATTATTTATTACTATACAATTTAAGTATGATTTGCCGTTATGAAACAGAATGGTGGGGGGATCTTCTCAATACAAAACCGGAAATGGATTATCCGTTTATCACACAATTTCTTCGTATAACCGGAGAAAAAATGCCTCTTTTACTCGGCGAAGAACTACTGGAACAGTATAATTTTGATTAAAAGTAGGAAGTGCCTTTATTCTTCCAGTACTTCTTCAATGTATATATCCTTCTCTTTTTCCAACATGATAATTTCTTTATTATCAGCAAGTTGTACCATTGGCCTTGTCGGTTGTTTTTGATTAATAAATACGATTTCCCCCTGTCTATGATCAGACAGTTTCACTGGAGTGCCAACGGTTAAGTTTGTTAAGTTTTCAATGAAGAGCAAAACAACTTTCGGGTCAAGTTTGGAAAATTGTTTTCTTTGCAATTGTTCAATTACCTGAAAAGATGACTTTTTACCCTTATATACCCGTTCACTCGTCATTGCATGATAGATATCGCAAACCGCAATAATTTGTGCATATACGTGAATTTTATCGGCTTTTAATCCATGAGGATAGCCGCTTCCATCATATTTTTCGTGGTGCTGCAAAATAGCTAGCTTTGCTTGAGTGGAAAGAGTTGGGATCTTTTCAACGAGCCGGAATGAATAAACTGGGTGATTTTTAATTTCTGCATATTCCTGTTCTGTTAAAGAACGATCTTCTTGATAATAGTTGTTTATTTTTGCCATGCCGCTATCACTTAAAAGTCCGGCTAGGCCAATTTGAATACACTCATTTTTAGGAAGGTTCATTTTTTTTCCGATATAGGCTGAAAGCAAACTTACCGCTACACAATGATGATAAACGTAATCCGCTTTTGTGGAATAATGCTGTAAACGAAAAACAGCTGATCCTAATTCGTCCAAACGATTGAGTAATGGAACCATTATTTTTCGGATAGCGGGCATATCAATCGGCAAATTGTTTTGCCAATGGTGGAAGTTGTCTTTAAATTCTTGTACAGCAAATAAATAGTGTTCTAGAGCAGAGTTGCCTTCCACCTTCTTTGGGCTTTTTTCCGCTTCTTTTATTTCTATTACATCATCTGGCGTAAAAACTTCCCCGTTTGCTAATTTTGAAGATACATGTGCGGTTTTAATTAAAAATTTATGTAGTACTTTAATATGTTGTTCGGTTAGAACTGTGTTTTTAGGGACAATTGGTCGGCTTGATGGGCCAATTACATCTTTTAATAAAATACAGCTGGGAATTAATTGACTTGTTTTTACTTGCAAGTGGCATCCCCCCTTTAAATATTGTAAATAATAAAATTGCTACTCATGGAGTATACTCGTGTTCCTTTAGTAAAGTAATGAGCCTTCGATAAACAAATCTTTTCGGTGGACGAGCTTTACTGTAAAAACTTAATTAACCGTTTTGTAGTCTTGCATATACCATTCATTAGTGTGGTGTATCATTTCAGTTGTTCGCATGATAATTCAATACCCTAATTTTAAAAAAGAAGATGATCCTGGAGTCAGTAAATATTTCTGCTACAGAATCACCTTGTTGTCATTAACTTCTGTTATTCTTCTGTTTCATCAGTTTCCTGTATTTCTTCTGTTTTGTCAGTTTCTAGCTCTTCTACGGCTTCTATTTCTTGCTCTTCTTCTTCACTTGCAACTTTCGCTACAGTTGCGACCTCTTCATCTTCTTGTAGACGAATAAGACGAACCCCTTGCGTATTGCGACCAGTTTGGGAAATGCTGCTGACCGGAATTCGAATTAATACACCGGCTACAGTAATTAACATCATGTCTTCTTCTCCGGTTACCGCCTTTACGGCAACGACATAACCCGTCTCCTCTGTTAATTTACACGTGAAAATACCTTTTCCGCCTCGGTTCGTTCTACGGTATTGGTCTTCCGGCGTTCGTTTCCCTACCCCTTTATTCGTAACATGAAGGACTTGCATATCCTGTTTCAGGATTTCCATAGAAACTACTTCATCATCTTTACGCAGTGAAATACCGCGCACACCGGCAGCTGTACGTCCCATTGAACGCACTTGGTCCTCTTCAAAACGAATTAAGTATCCTTGCTTTGTCGCGATCATTATATCTTTATTTCCATCTGTTAATCGAACGGAAATTAATTCATCATCTTCGCGCAATCCGACAGCAATTAAACCGCCTTTACGTATATTGGCAAATTGTGAAAGAGCCGATCGTTTGGAAATACCGTGCTTCGTTGTAAAAAACAAATACCAATCATCTACAAAGTCTCTGACTGTAATTACGGCATTAATCCACTCTTCTCTTTCAACTTGTAATAAATTAATGATCGGCAACCCTTTTGCTGTACGGCCAAATTCCGGTATTTCGTAACCTTTTGCTCGGTATACTTTACCTTTATTCGTAAAGAACAATACCGTATCATGCGTGGTGGTGGAGACCAAATGTTCCACAAAATCATCATCATTTGTTCCCATTCCCTGGATTCCCCGGCCACCGCGATTTTGGGTCCGATACGTCGATGAAGGCAATCGTTTAATATAGCCATGATGGGTTAACGTAATAACAATATTTTCTTCTGGTATTAAATCTTCATCTTCAAAGAAGTCGGCACCGCCCATAACAATTTCCGAACGACGGTCATCATTAAATCGTTCTTTGATTTCTGCCAATTCTTCCCGGATGATTTCTAGTATTTTTTCTTCATCTGCCAAAATAGCTTTTAATTCTTGAATTAGTGCTTTTAATTCGCTATATTCCGTTTCTATTTTCTCACGTTCTAATCCAGTTAAACGTTGGAGACGCATATCTAAAATGGCTTGTGCTTGCTTTTCACTTAACTGAAAACGTTCGATCAAACCATTTCTGGCAATATCCGTCGTTTTGGAATTTCGAATAAGAGAAATTACTTCGTCCAAATGATCTAAAGCAATCCGCAGCCCTTCCAATATGTGAGCGCGTGCTTCTGCCTTGCGCAACTCAAATTCGGTCCTTCTTCTAATAATTACTTTTTGGTGATCGAGGTAATGCTGCAAACACTTTTGAATTGTTAGCACCTTTGGCTCACCATCTACAAGTGCAAGCATATTAATACCGAACGTCGTTTGCAGGGCTGTATATTTATATAAATTATTTAGCACGACATTTGCATTTACGTCCCGTCGTAATTCCATAACAATTCGCATGCCTGTCCGATCTGATTCATCGCGTAAGTCAGTTATGCCGTCAATTCTTTTTTCACGGACATGTTCTGCAATTTTTTCAATCAGTTTTGCTTTGTTTACTTGATAAGGCAATTCAGAAACAATAATTGTCGATGTACCGTTTTTATTTTCTTCGACATGCACTTTTGCACGGATCGTAATAGAACCGCGACCTGTTTCGTAAGCTTTTCGTATCCCACTTCTTCCTAGAATAAGTCCCGCTGTTGGAAAGTCCGGTCCATGAATATAATTTTCCATTAATTCATCAACAGAAATATCCGGGTTTTTACTCAACGCAAGAACGGCATCAATTGTCTCTCCTAAATTATGCGGCGGAATGTTCGTAGCCATTCCGACTGCAATACCAGAGGAACCATTGACAAGCAAATTCGGAAAACGTGCTGGGAATACGATCGGTTCTCTTTCCGCTCCATCATAATTATCTTGATAATCGATTGTATCTTTATTTATATCACGCAATAATTCCATGGACAGTTTAGACATTTTTGCCTCTGTATACCGCATTGCTGCAGCTGAATCACCGTCAACGGAACCAAAATTTCCATGTCCGTCAACAAGCAAATAACGATGACTAAAATCTTGTGCCATTCGAACCATCGCTTCATAGACGGCTGAATCCCCATGCGGATGATACTTACCGATAACTTCACCGACAATTCGGGCTGACTTTTTATACGCTTTATCTGCATGCATACCAAGATCATTCATTGCATATAATATTCTCCGGTGTACAGGCTTTAACCCATCACGTACATCAGGAAGTGCACGGGACACGATCACACTCATCGCATAATCGAGAAAGGAAGTCCGCATTTCTTCACTTATATTTATTTCTTCTACATTTGGTCGTTCTTGCTTCACTATGAGATTACCTCCTAATCAACGTCAGTAATTGAATGTGAGACGTTAACTTTTTCATCACTTCCATGGATAAGCCGGCCCAATGTTCTCACATGTACCAACTTTTACACATCAAGATTTTGGACATATTGAGCATTGCCTTCAATAAAATCTCTGCGCGGCTCCACTTTATCACCCATTAAAATATTGAACACTTCATCAGCGTCAATTGCATCTTTCAATTTTACTTGCAGCAATGTTCTCGTTTCGGGATCCATCGTTGTTTCCCATAATTGCTCGGCATTCATTTCCCCTAGACCTTTATACCGCTGAATCCCCGGTTTTGGGTTCTTGGGCAGCTGCTCGAGAATTTCTTCCATCCCTGCTTCATCATAAGCATAATGGGCTGCTTTTCCTTGTTGTATTTTATACAAAGGTGGTTGCGCAATATATATATATCCGTGTTCAATTAACGGTTTCATATAACGATAGAAAAACGTCAGCAGTAATGTACGTATATGTGCACCGTCCACATCCGCATCTGTCATAATAACAATTTTATGGTAACGGGCTTTTGTAATATCAAAATCTTCGGCTATCCCTGTTCCAAGTGCTGTAATCATCATTCGAACTTCATTATTTGATAGAATCCGATCAAGCCGAGCTTTTTCCACATTTAGTATCTTACCGCGCAACGGTAGGATCGCCTGAAAATGGCGGGATCGACCTTGTTTAGCTGAACCACCAGCCGAGTCACCTTCCACAATATACAGTTCACTTATTTCAGCATCTTTTGATGAACAGTCGGCTAGTTTCCCAGGAAGATTAGATATTTCCAACGCACTTTTCCTTCGCGTTAACTCACGCGCCTTGCGAGCCGCCATTCTGGCACGGGAGGCCATCATTCCTTTTTCTACGATTGTTTTGCCAATCGACGGATTTTCCAGTAAAAACTTAGAAAATTCTTCGCTGAACACTTGATCCGTTACTGTTCGGGCATCACTATTCCCAAGCTTCGTTTTTGTCTGACCTTCGAATTGCGGATCGGTATGTTTAACAGAAACGATCGCAGTCATTCCTTCTCGGACATCATCACCTGTTAAATTTTGGTCATCTTCTTTAAATAAATTACTTTTACGAGCGTAATCATTAATAACCCGTGTTAGTGCAGTCCTGAAGCCAAATTCATGTGTTCCACCCTCATACGTATGAATATTGTTGGCAAAGGAATATAAATTGCTCGCATACCCAGCGTTATATTGTATCGCTACTTCCACTGAAATATCTTGTGCTTCTCCTTCTGCATAAATCGGTTCATGCAGCACATCCTTCGTTCGATTCATATACTCGACGTAAGATCGAATGCCGCCTTCATAATAATAATGAACGATTTCTTTATCTGTTCGCTTATCTTCGAATGTAATCGTCAATTTTTTATTTAAAAAGGCCAATTCTCTTAATCGATTAGCTAAAATATCATAGTCATATTCTGTTGATTCCGTAAAAATTTCTGGATCCGGTTTAAAGTGGATAGCCGTTCCAGTATGATCGGTTTCTCCGATAACTTCCAAATCGCCTTTTACAATTCCTTTTTCAAAAAGAAGATGATGAATTTTTCCATCCCGATGGACAAATACTTCCAATTCAGATGACAAGGCATTTACTACTGATGCACCAACACCATGCAAACCACCGGATACTTTATACCCGCCACCGCCAAATTTACCACCTGCATGCAGTACCGTCATAATGACTTCTACTGCTGGTTTACCACTATCTTCATGTGTGTTTATTGGAATTCCGCGTCCATTATCTTTTACGGTAATACTATTATCTTCTTCGACTGTAACGTGAATGTGATCACAATAGCCTGCCAGGGCTTCATCAATACTGTTATCGGTAATTTCCCATACGAGATGGTGCAGTCCTTTTTCATTTGTTGTACCGATATACATGCTTGGACGTTTTCGTACCGCTTCCAACCCTTCTAATACTTGTATCTGATCGGCATCATATGTTTGTTCGACTATTTTATCTTCCATTATGAATAATCACCTGCATTTCTTTTAAACTTAAATAATAAGATTTGCTCCCTTTCCGTAGAGCAATTAAAACCCTCTAATCATAATAGTCTGGTGTGCTAAGCGTTAAAATCGTGTTTGATCTTTTCTTTAATGTCGGAACAGATAACGTACTGTAATAAAAAAAATCATCTGTAATTACGACGGATTTTGCATCTTTTTTAGCTCCTTTAATTTGTTTTCGTTCCTTCGCAGTATCCATCATTTCTTTAATGATCGATGAGGATTGAATCAGATTACGATCTATGATCGATATAATATTTTTTGATTGCAATACGTAATCATTACCGATATGAACAAACATGACTTCCCTCCTGACATGTGTGGGCTTACGTCTTAACAGTACCGTTGTCTACATGGAATAACTCCGCTTTTTCTAAAGTTTCATGATGGATTCCATCCACACTTGTCGTTGAAACAAACGTTTGCACCTTCCCTTGAATCGTACTTAGCAAATGTGATTGTCTATAATCATCAAGTTCACTTAATACATCATCCAATAGCAATACGGGGTATTCACCAACTTCATTGTAAATAAGTTCTATCTCTGCCAATTTAACTGATAAGGCTGTTGTTCTTTGTTGACCTTGAGAGCCATAAATTTTTACATTTTTGTTATTAACCAAAAATGTAAGATCATCTCGATGCGGGCCGATCAATGTTGTCCCGCGATCAATTTCACTTTGCTGTATGGATTGAAATTTATTTATGTAAGCTGTTACTATTTTCTCCTTATTTGCCTCTTCTGATACTTCAATCGTCGGGTTGTATTGGATTTCCAATTGTTCAAGTTGTCGACTTATTTGCAAATGGATGGGACACGCCCATTTTCGTAACAGTTTTAAAAAAGTAAATCGTCTGTCCAGTAAAATGACAGCTTGGTCAATGAGTTGTTCAGTTAAGATATGCAGCATCGTCGTATCCGTATCCCTCTGCCGTTGTAACTGTTTCAACAAATGATTCCGCTGTTTTAAAATTTTTTGATATTGTCCTAAATGATAAATATATGTCGGCTGTATTTGTCCCAGCTCCATATCAATAAAACGCCTACGAAGCTGTGGAGAACCTTTTACCAACGTTAAGTCTTCCGGTGCAAACATAACAATATTCAATGCACCTATATATTCGCTCAATCGTTTTTGTTCAATTCGATTGCGCTTTGCTTTCTTTCCTTTATCATGAAAAATCATCTCAAGTGGAAAAGTACGTTCCCTTTTACTGATGGTTCCTTCAATTTTGGCAAATTCCTTTTCCCATTGGATCAACTCTTTATCTCTTGGTGTTCGGTACGAACGAGTAAAAGCCAATACATAAATTGCTTCCATCAAATTTGTTTTACCTTGTGCATTTTCACCGATGATGACGTTTATTTTATCATCAAAAGTAATGTCGAGCTTTTCATAATTTCGGTAGTTGCGTAATTTTAATTGATCTATGTGCATGCAGATTCCTCATTTTTGCACCTATTTATCGTATGCATGTTGTTATTCTTCTTTTACAACAATGAATTTGCCGGCTTCTCCGATATCAACCACATCGTTGGGGTATAGTTTCCTTCCACGACGTTGTTCTAATTCCCCATTCACATGTACGCCATGATCGTGTAAAAACCCTTTAATCATGCCGCCGGATTCAAAGATATTTACTAACTTTATTAATTGACCCAACGTGATATATGCAGTATCTATAGGGACTCTTTCCATTTTATCACCATATTCCTTACAGAGATTGTTCAAAACATCTGGTTAAAATCGCTTTGATCTTCAGTAGTGGACTGAAGATTTCCGTATAGTTAATGCTCCATCTGAGATGGGATTATTTAAACCCGTTAATAAGTGATAAAAAAACGATACATAGGTTAAATCATCTATATTCCTATTTTACTAAAGTTTTGTCGTTTAGGAAAGGTAATACCCTTATTTATTAAATTATCGCTTAAATTGCCTATAAACTGCTTTTTTGAATAAAGATCAAATAAGAAAAAAGCAGTTCTTCGCTATATCTCCAAAGAACTGCTTTTCTTTATTGAAAAGGTCAGAAAGTATAAAATTTTGTTCATAGCTGTCTAGCTTAAGCGCCCATCCCCTCGAGGTCTTAAGCAATAACTCTTCGTGGCAAAAACCGCCACTACGATTTCTTGCTTAAGCTTGTCGGGGCTGACCAGGGCGCTTGCGCTTTTCTTAATTATTCCCCGCTTTAAAATGTTCGTACTGGGAGAATCAACTGGAGAACGGTGGTATCCTCTTGTGCCGGTGTAATGATAAATGGTCGCATCGCTCCGGTAAAGTTAATTTTTACTTCTTCGCATTCAATTGCCTTCAACGCATCGAGCATATATTTTGAGCTAAACGAAATTTTTAAATCTTCACCATCAATCGATTGGGCTTTAACTTCTTCAGAGACGTTTCCAATCTCCGGTGACTGACTCGTAATTTCGATAATGGAGTTGTCTTTTGTTTCCAATTGAACGACATTATTCTCGTCCTTGGAAAGTAACGAAGCCCTGTCAATTGTGCTTAATAATTCTTTCGTATGTACATGAATAACTGTTTTACTTTCATTTGGAATCAATCGGGATGTTTCCGGATAATTACCGTCGAGTAATCTGGAAAGAAAATATAAGTTCTTTGTATGAAATAGTATTTGATTGTTCATCAAACTTATTTCGACAATTTCTTCGGAATCATGCAATATTTTATTCAATTCATTAACGCTCTTTCCAGGTACAACAATACTTGAAAACTGCAGGTCTGTTTCCTGAATAGGCACGTTTCTTGAAGCGAGTCGATGACTATCCGTTGCAGTAAAGCTTAAATTATTTTCACTCAGCTTAATGTTTATTCCTGTAAGAATAGGCCTGGTTTCCATTGTTGAAACAGCAAAGGCAGTTTGTTTAATTAAATGTTTTAATAAATCCGCTTGAATTTCAAAGCTTTCTTCTGTTTGAAATTTTGGCAGCTGTGGATACTCCTCACTGTGCTGACCATTCAATGTAAATACAGCTTTTCCGGAGCGAATCGTTACTATTAATTGGTTGTCAACTTCTATTTCCACCATAGATTCAGGAAGTTTGCGCACAATTTCGGGAAAGTAAGGCACTTGTAAAACAACGCTACCTTCTTCTATTTTATCAACGATAATTTCTCCATTTTCTTCAGCTGGAATAATCGATTGAATAGAAATATCAGAGTCGCTACCTGTTAATGTTATACCTTGTTGTTTAGCTTCTATTTTCATGCCAGTCAAGATTGGGATGACAGTTCTTGTTGAAATAGCTTTTGTAACGTCCTGAATACTTTTTTGTAAATAGGACCGTTGAATAATGAATTTCATGAATGAATCCTCCTTATTTGGAATTCATATATTATATTATTATTATTAATATAGTAGTAATAGTACTAGGGCCTGTGTGTATGTGGATAACGGTATTAAACGACTCTTACATAAAGTTTTCCACATGTAGATAAGTTGTGTGTAACTTTGCTGTGTTTTTCACGTTATTCACATGTTGATATTTATAGACTATTTAACTTTTCTTTTATTTCTTCAAGTTCGATAGACAATGTTTCATCACTATCAAGCGTTTTGCTTATCTTTGTATGGGCATGAATGACAGTTGTATGATCACGACCGCCGAACTCTTCTCCTATTTTAGGCAATGATAGATCCGTTAGTTCTCTTGCTAAATACATCGCTATTTGTCTTGGAAAGGCGATTGATTTTGTTCGTTTTTTTGCTAAGAAATCTTCAAGCTTTACCGCATATTTTTCCCCAACAGCTTCCTGTATATCGATGACCGTAATCTTTTTTGGACGGTTGTTTGGAATAATATCCTTTAACGCATCAACCGCAAGCGCCGTGTCAATATCTTGATTAATAAGGGAAGAATAGGCAACGACACGAATTAAGGCGCCCTCCAGCTCGCGAATATTTGTATCTATTTGATTCGCAATATAAAGCATTACTTCGTTTGGGATGTCGATGAGCCCTTCTGCTTTTGCTTTTTTTGTTAAAATAGCGATTCTTGTTTCTAAATCAGGAGGCGTTATATCCGTTATCAATCCCCACTCAAATCGAGAGCGCAGACGATCTTCCAACGTTGGTATTTCTTTTGGTGGCCGGTCACTGGAAATAATAATTTGTTTGCTTTCTTCATGTAGTGTGTTAAAAGTATGAAAGAATTCTTCCTGAGTTTGTTCTTTTCCCGCTAGAAACTGGATATCATCAATAAGTAATACGTCTACATTTCGATATTTATTGCGAAAATTTCCTGCTCTATTATCCATAATGGAATTAATAAATTCATTTGTAAATTTTTCCGATGATAAATAAACAACATTTGCACGTGGATTGTGTTCTTGAACATAATGTCCGATCGCATGCATTAAATGGGTTTTTCCAAGTCCTACTCCACCGTATATAAAAAGAGGGTTGTATGACTTAGCGGGTGCTTCGGCAACTGCTAGAGATGCTGCGTGAGCAAAACGGTTCCCAGTACCGATAACGAATGTGTCGAAAGTATACTTCGGGTTTAACATCGTGCGCTGTGATTGAGTTTCCTGTTGTGACTGTTTCCTTGCTTCATCTTTTGCTTCCTTTGTACTTTCTTTTTCCTTTATTTCTCCTGTTTCTGGAATAACAAATTTGGCGTTTAAATGAGCGCCTGTTAATTCGTATAATATATCGGAGATTAGTTCGGTATATCTCCCTTCCAACCAGTCTTTTGCGAATTCATTTGGTACAGATACAATAAGGGTATCCCCTTCAAGGTTGGAAGCCTTTGTATTTTTTAACCATGTTTCAAAGCTCGGTTTACTTATTTTTTTTTCTACTTTTTTGAGTGCTTCCAACCACAACTCTTCAATATTTTGCAAAGTGATTCCACCTTTTTATCATAATCAATAAAATGAAAGGTATAAAAAGCCTCTCTCAATCTTTCATAATTGTTTGCTTATGAGGAAGATGAAATGGCTATGAATGTACACGTGACGGTATATGTTCATGGACTTATTATAATTACTATTTATATTATCTTACCTGGATTTTAAATAAACAAAAGGGTAATAGATTTGAAAATAACCTGTGTATAAAAATAATAAGGGACAAACAAGGTTAAAGCGAATTATTAACATTATCCACGAAAATGGGGATAAGTGTTTCAACAAGAGGTGAATAATTACTAACAGTTTATCCACAGGCTGTGGGTAATTACAAAATTAAACAGACTTATTAACACACTAAAACATAATAATAATACCAAATAAACCGCGGTATTGCAATTGTATTTTACACTTGTCCACATAATTCGCGGAATGTAGACATTTTTTATCAACAGCCTATGATTTTGTGCAAAACTTGTCGATAATTACTGTGAATAATTCTAAAGGCAGAATCATATACTAATTAGGTTGTTGATAAATTTTAGATTGAAACGAAGTTCGGACTGTTGATAAAATGGGAGTTGACAGTTGCTATGTATTTTACGTATAATTATCAAGAATGTTTACGTCGTATATATTTTATTTATTTTATAAAGTATAATATGATATAGAAAGGCTTAATGATTAAGGAAAATGAGGGTTTATTTATATAGAGCAACTGCATTTTCTATGTTTTAATCCTTAGGGAGGTGCATGATCAATGAAAAGAACATTTCAACCGAATACTCGCAAAAGGAAAAAAGTACACGGTTTTCGCTCTCGAATGAGTACGAAAAACGGGCGCAAAGTTTTGGCTCGTCGTCGTAGCAAGGGACGAAAAGTATTATCAGCATAGGCCACTGAATAGTTTTCTCAGTGGTCTTTTTCCACTTTATTTTACTTTCCATATCGTTTTAACATTTAGAAAGTAAAATAAAAGGGTAAAATAGTAGAAAAACGAACGAGCAAGGATGTACATGGAAATTGTTGGTGATATAGTTGAAAAAAACGTATCGAATTAAGCGAAATGAAGAATTCCAATATGTTTTACAGCATGGAAATTCGTTTGCCAATCGGCAACTCGTGATTTATTATATGGATAAGCCTGATCAGGATCATTTCCGCATTGGTCTGTCTGTAGGGAAAAAATTAGGGAATGCGGTTACAAGAAATCGAATAAAACGCTATTTACGACAGGCCTTTCATGAATTAGAGGACGAAATTAAACCAACAGTCAATATTGTAATTATTGCTCGTCACCCTACAGTAGATATGAACTTTCATCACATAAAAAAGAGCCTTTCGCATCTATTATTTAAAACTAGGTTAAAAAATAAATAATAATTTACATATAAAGAGTATGTTTAAAGAGGAAGATAAGATTTATAAAGATATTCAATCCAAAAAAGGTCAAAGCGATTTTTGTCGGATTTTTGAATACTATCTTTAAATAAAATTACGATTTCGATTTACGATGGCAAAATGTTGCCAATGTTAGGAGGAAGTTGGTTTGCGTAAAAAGGTCTTTTTTATTTTGACCTTAATTGGTTTACTAGTCCTGCTTTCCGGATGTATGGACATTAATGAACCAATTAATAGCGAAAGTACCGGAATTTGGAATACGTATTTTGTGTATCCCATGTCGCAAGTGATACTTTATTTTGCGGATTTATTTAATGATGATTTTGGTTTATCGATTGTTGTTGTAACAATAATGGCACGTCTTCTGCTTTTACCATTGAATATAAAGCAGTTGAAAAGTTCAAAAGCGATGCAGGATATTCAACCAGAGTTAAAAGAAATTCAAAAGAAATATAGCTCCAAAGATGCGAATACTCAACAAAAATTACAGCAAGAGACAATGGCTTTATTTAAGCATCACGGTGTTAATCCGCTTGCTGGTTGTTTGCCGATATTTGTGCAAATGCCGATTTTAATAGCGATGTATCATGCAATTATGCGTACAGATGAAATATCTGGCCATACCTTTTTATGGTTTGCACTTGACTCACCGGATTATATACTCCCAATCATTGCGGGAGCTGCTACATTTTTACAGCAGAAGCTTATGATGGCGGGCAGTCCTGCTGCACAGAATCCTCAAATGGTAGCCATGCTTTATGTCATGCCGATTATGATCACTGTTTTTGCATTTTTCTTCCCTGCAGCTTTAGCATTATATTGGGTTGTAGGTAATATATTTATGGTTGGCCAAACGATGTTAATTCGTAAACCAATGATGAAGAATGCCGGTACAGGAGGAGACGAAAAGTGAGAGAAGTAACTGCTAGTGGACAAACGTTGGAAGAAGCAGTCCAGTCAGCATTAGAGCAGTTAAACACAACGAGAGACCAAGTAGATATTCAAGTTATTGATGGCGGGAAAAAGGGTTTTTTGGGCTTATTCGGATCACGTGCAGTAGTGAAAGTAAAACTTGCAAAAAATAGTATAGAAGAAACAGAAGCTTATATTACAAATGTAGCAAAAAATATGGGTGTAACTGTAGAAATAAAAACAACTGTTAAAGAGAAACAAGTGACATTTGAATTAAGTGGAGATAAAATTGCTTTACTCATTGGTAAGCGAGGACAGACACTTAATGCCTTGCAGTATTTGGTGCACCTCGTAGTGAATAAAGATGCAAAACAATTTTATACAGTCACGTTGGATGCAGAAGGTTACCGTAAACGGAGAAGGGAAACGTTAGAAACATTAGCGGGGAAAATGGCGGAAAAAGCAACCCGTTTAAATAATAAAGTTGCGCTGGAGCCCATGCCGGCTTTTGAAAGAAAAATAATTCATAGCGCACTGCAAACTAATAAAGCTGTTTCCACATATTCCGATGGTAAAGAACCGCATCGTCATATTGTAATAAAACCATCATAAATAATTTACTTTTTGTTAAACCTTGGGAAACCAAGGTTTTTTATTTATTTTTCTATACGAGGGGTTATGTGTATAAAAGTAGATATTATAGGAGATATAATGATTCACATGTGGATAATGCAGCATGATACAACAATTAAATAATTAATCATTCACATTGTGGATAACTTTATTTTTTTGTTGAATTATGATATTCTTGTTTGTTAGTGACTGGAAAAATAATTGATTTAATAAGATAAAACAATCTTAGACAAATTACCTTATATATAGGTTAGAAAGTATAAAGTTTTGTGCATAGCTGTCTAGCTTCGACGTACAAATGTTTTCGGTGGGACGAAAGCGTAGCTACAGTCCCAGGACCTGGCATTGTAAGCCTGCCAGTCCAGCCCCTCGATGTCTTAAGCAATAATTCATCGTGGCAATAACGCCACTACGATTTTTTGCTTAAGCTATGCCTGAGGCTGACCGGGCCGCTTGCGCTTTTCTTAAAAGATAAGAATGTATAAAATTTTTCGTGTAGCTGTCTAGCTTAAGCGCCCAGAAACTAGGCGACTTCCTGCAGCGCCTTGCGATAAAGAAGACTTGCCGATTGGCTTTAGACAGAGGCTTAGTCGCCCTTATGCCCTCGGGTGAAAGTCATCATCTATTCGGTAAGACAAAGGAGGGCCGACTAAACACGGCCTCCCGCGCCAACGTCGGCATACCCCTTTTGCAGGGGCATGATTCCTTTATCTTAGGGTATGGGAATGTTCGATTAAAACCGCCACTTTGCGTGGCGACATCGAACCACCAGCTTTGAGCTGGCGCAGTCGCTACGTTTCTAGGCAGGGCGCTTGCGCTTTTCTTTATGGAGGTGAAAGGAATGGATACTGATACGATTGCTGCGATATCAACACCGTTGGGGGAAGGGGCAATAGCGATTGTTCGGCTGAGTGGTGAAAGAGCAATTGCTATTGCGAATGACATTTTTCAAGGACAAGATTTAACCAATGCTCCTTCTCATACGTTTCATTATGGAAAAATAATGGATCCATTAACAAATGAACTGGCAGAAGAAGTAATGGTATCGGTCATGAAGGCACCGAAAACATTTACAAGAGAAGATGTTGTGGAAATTAATTGCCACGGCGGACTTGTTTCCGTAAATCGTGTGCTAGAAATTGTACTTCAAAAGGACGTGCGCATGGCTGAACCGGGAGAATTTACGAAGCGAGCATTTTTAAACGGACGAATTGATCTGTCACAAGCAGAAGCGGTTATGGATATGATTCGGGCGAAAACGGATAAAGCGATGAATGTTGCGCTACATCAAATGGATGGTCGTCTGTCCCGACTTATTGGTCGTCTACGTCAAAATTTGTTGGAAACTGTTGCACACGTAGAAGTAAATATTGATTATCCGGAATATGATGATGTGGAAGAAATGTCACAAGAGTTGATGAAAGTGAAAACAAAGGAAGTTTATGAAGAAATTGAAAAGCTTTTACAAGTGGCAGAACAAGGAAAGATATTGCGGGAAGGTTTAAAAACAGCCATTATTGGTCGACCGAACGTAGGTAAATCATCATTAATGAATGCGTTTGTCCAAGAAAATAAAGCAATCGTAACAGACGTTCCTGGAACGACTCGAGATACGATAGAGGAATATGTCAATGTACGTGGCGTTCCACTGAGGTTAGTTGATACAGCCGGGATTCGTGAAACAGAAGATATCGTGGAAAAAATCGGTGTGGAGCGTTCAAGAGAAATATTGAAGGAATCTGATTTGATTCTGTTTATGCTGAACTATAATGAAGAATTAACTAAAGACGATATGGCAATATTTCAAGCAATGAGCGACTTAACGTATATCGTCATTATAAATAAATCGGATTTAAAACAAAGACTGGATATTGATCAAATAAAAGAGCTTGCCGGTAATCATGCAATAATTACTACATCAATTCTTCAAGAAGAAGGTCTTGATGAACTGGAAACTGCAATGGCAAAACTTTTTTTTGCAGGTGATATCGAAACAGGTGATTTAACGTATGTATCCAATGTTAGGCATATCCAGTTGTTGAAGCAGGCAAAACAATCACTTACCGATGCGATGGAAGGCTTGGATCTTGATATGCCTCTGGATATTGTACAAATTGATGTAACCCGTACGTGGGAGATTCTAGGGGAAATCATTGGCGATACGGCAAGTGATGGATTAATTGATCAACTCTTTTCTCAATTTTGTTTAGGGAAATAATAATACTCGTTTATTATATAAAGTTTGTTCAGATTCGTTTCAATGGAATTCGGTACAAATAAAGGTAAAAGAAAGGATGAATAAGATGACGTACAATGCAGGGAAATATGATGTCATTGTTATTGGTGCAGGACATGCCGGTTGCGAAGCTGGAATTGCCGCAGCACGCATGGGAGCCAAAACATTAATGCTCACATTGAATTTGGATATGATCGCATTTATGCCGTGCAACCCATCGCTCGGCGGTCCAGCAAAAGGGATTGTCATACGTGAAATAGATGCCCTCGGCGGCGCTATGGGTAAAGTTATAGATAAAACGCATATTCAAATGCGTATGTTAAATACAGGAAAAGGACCAGCTGTTCGTGCTTTGCGTGCGCAAGCTGATAAACCTCTATATATACAAGAGATGAAAAAAGTAATAGAAGAACAGGAAAATTTAACACTAAAACAAGCAATGGTAAATGAACTAATTTTGGAAAACGGTGTATGTAAGGGAGTATTAACAGAAACAAATGCAGCTTATTATGCTGATTCAGTCATTATTACTACCGGGACATTCATGCGCGGAAAGGTGTTAATTGGGGATTTGGAGTACGAAAGTGGTCCGAATAATCAGCGTGTATCAATTAAATTGTCTGAAAACCTAGAGGAGCTCGGATTTGATTTAACTCGTTTTAAAACTGGAACACCGCCACGAGTTCATAATAAATCTATTGATTACTCAAAAACGGAAATCCAGCCTGGTGATGACAAGCCCCAAGGTTTTTCGTATGAAACAACAAACTTTATTACGGATCAAATTCCTTGCTGGTTAACTTATACAAATGAATTTACGCATGAAGTCATTAACGATAATTTGAAATTGTCCGCTATGTATTCCGGAATGAAACGGGGAACTGGACCGCGCTATTGTCCGTCTATTGAGGATAAAATAGTTCGCTTTAATGATAAACCACGTCACCAGATCTTTCTAGAACCGGAAGGGCGGAATACAGAAGAAGTATATGTCCAAGGATTATCTACTTCGTTGCCTGAATCTATTCAGGAAGAAATGATCAAATCTGTAGCAGGTTTGGAAAATGCACAAATAATGCGTGCCGGTTATGCGATTGAATATGATGCGGTCGTTCCAACACAGTTGTGGCCAACATTGGAAACAAAAAAGATTTCCGGGTTGTTTACAGCAGGCCAAATTAATGGAACGTCTGGTTATGAAGAAGCAGCAGGGCAAGGAATGATGGCTGGAATAAATGCTGCAGCAAAGGTATTAGGGAGAGACCCGTTTGTGCTCGATCGTTCACAGGCATATATCGGTGTATTAATAGATGATTTAGTTACAAAGGGTACGCGCGAGCCTTATCGTTTGCTGACTTCTCGTGCAGAATATCGCCTATTGCTGCGACATGATAATGCCGATATGCGACTAACTGCCCTTGGATATGAGCTTGGTATAATATCTAAAGAAAGATATGAAAAGTTTATCGCGAAAAAAGAAGCAGTCGAAGCAGAAAAGAAACGTCTGGCATCAATTATTATTAAACCAACAGAAGCTACACAAAATACGTTGAAAGATGCAGATAAACAGCCTTTAAAAGAAGCAGTAAAAGCGTATGATCTTTTGAAACGTCCGGAAATTAGCTATACATTGCTGGAATCTCTTTTAGAAGATCCCGTTGATTTGCCATTGGATGTGAAAGAACAAGTAGAAATACAAATTAAATATGAAGGTTATATTAAAAAAGCGTATGATCAAGTGAATCGGATGCAGAAAATGGAAGATAAACGTATTCCGAACAATATTGATTATGACGCTATACACGGCTTGGCTTCCGAAGCAAAAGAGAAATTAAAAAGTGTTCAACCATTATCCATTGGTCAAGCATCAAGAATTTCCGGCGTAACACCAGCTGACACATCCATTTTGGCTGTCTATATTGAACAAGGAAATGTAGCTCGGGCAGCAAACTAATAGATGGGAGATAAGTCGATGAATGTGCAGCGATTTGTTGAAGCATTGCATGAACAAGGAATAGAGCTTACAGAGGAGCAAATAAATCAGTTCGAATTATATTTTCAAACATTGGTCGAATGGAATGCAAAAATGAATTTAACTTCGCTCGTTTCAAAAGAAGATGTATATTTAAAACATTTTTATGACTCCATTTCATCAGCTTTTTATTATGATTTTACAAAGCCTTTGCATATTTGTGATGTGGGTGCCGGTGCAGGTTTTCCCGGTATCCCACTCAAAATATGTTTTCCACACGTACAAATCTCAATTGTTGATTCATTAAAAAAGAGAATTGGTTTTCTGGAGCATTTGAGAAAAATACTGAACTTGGAAAAAGTATTTTTTTATCATGACCGCGCAGAAAATTTCGGACAAAACCCAGATTTCCGCGAGCAATTTGATGTTGTAATGGCAAGAGCAGTTGCTCGATTAAGCGTACTAAGTGAACTTTGTTTACCATTGGCTAAAGAAAATGGCGTTTTCATTGCGATGAAAGGCGCCCAATCAAAAGAAGAATATAAAGATGCACAAAAAGCACTTCAAATCCTTGGAGGGGAAACAGCTGAAATAAAATCTTTTCATTTACCCGTCGAAAAAAGTGAACGAACAATAGTAATTGTAAAAAAATGTAAAAAAACACCGAAAAAATATCCGAGAAAAGCAGGAACGCCTAATCGTGATCCTATTAAATAATGGACTATTTGAAGTGCACTATAAATAACTCGATTATTTACTCTTACAAAGCTTTTTGTGGTAATATAAGTATAAAAGCAATAATGGAAACTGAAAATCTACATAATAAAACAGAAATTTTAATAGATTTGTTTTTGATTACCAATAAGGAATTATGGTATTCTTCATTGATGGACATATAAAGTGTCGAATTACTATATATTTTCTTTGATTATAGTTGATGAGAGTCAGATATTTTTAAATACGCTAAGAACAATTATTTAGTTAAATTTATATAGCATAGTAAACGTAATAGACGTTACTTTGGAATTTTTAATACTTTGCTTAAAAGATGAATGATTGATTGACACATATTAATCAGATGATTTTCCTTATTTATAAATTTTATGTACATTTAATTACTTGTACACAAAAGCCGTATTTAATTATTGTATATTCTTTTATAGACTGTAAGCAGTTTAAAATACAAAGTCCATTGTTTCACGTGAAACAATTATTAACGCTTTTTCACGTGAAAGAGGGGATAGGTTTTATTCAAAGGTAAAATGGAGTTTATAGGTGGTGTATCTTGATGTTAAATTCTTTTAACCGAATATTTGGCACTGGAACTGGTGATAAATCAGATGATGCGATTAGTAGTGATGGGAAATTTCATGCAGATGAAGTAGTCCAGCTTCCAGTACAAAAAATTGGCCCTAATCGATTTCAGCCCAGGTCCGTTTTTAATGAAGAAAAAATAATGGAATTAGCGCAAACGATACATACACATGGGATGATTCAGCCGATCATAGTTCGGAAAGCAGAAGAAGAAGAATTATATGAATTAATTGCAGGAGAACGCAGATTAAAAGCTGTACAGTTGTTAGAGTGGGAAGAAATCCCTGCCATCATTCGTGATATGACAGATACGGAAACAGCGTCTGTTGCATTAATAGAAAACTTACAAAGAGAAGAGTTGACCGTGATTGAAGAGGCAGCGGCATATGAACAACTTTTACAGCTGCATGGGTTGACTCAGGAAGCATTAGCACAACGACTTGGAAAAAGTCAGTCTACCATAGCGAATAAGCTCCGGTTGTTAAAGTTACCGGAAGAAATCCGTGAAGCATTGTTAAGTAAAAGCATTACGGAACGACATGCGCGAGCGTTAATTTTGGTCAAAGACCCTGAAAAACAAATTGCGGTTTTAAGAGAAATCTTGGAAAATGATTTAAACGTAAGTCAAACGGAAAAAAGAATAGAAGCACTTGACAATCCAAAACAAGAGAAAAACAATAAAAGACCACGCTTAAAAGGGATCAATAAAGACATTCGGATTGCAATGAATACGATTCGGCAATCATTACACATGGTCTCTGACACTGGTTTGGATGTTGAATCAGACGAACAGGAACATGAAGATTACTATGAAATAACGATTAAAATTCAAAAAAATAAGTAACTATGTTGTACAATCTATCAATAATTAAATTATAATTATATAGGATTAATAGATGTATATTGGTTTTTATAAAAAAATATTTGATCTCATAACAATTGTTTAATATACTTTATGAAAAAAATCCCCATCTTGCAGACTTAAGATGGGTCATTTTCTTCCTTATTAATATTCATATTGCGATTGTTCAACAATATCTATCTTTAGGGAACTTTATATCAAAATAAATGGTAGAATAGTAATAACGAAGTAATTATCCTTACGTAACGAAATAACGCAAATTAATAAAAGAATTCTTAATTGATGCAGTAAAATGCTACAGAAGTTTTAAGTTGGGTAGGTGAAAAAATGGGGAAAATTATAGCTGTGGCAAATCAAAAAGGTGGAGTAGGAAAAACAACATCAACAGTTAATTTAGGTGCATCACTTTCAAAGCTTGGTAACAATATTTTAATTGTTGATATAGATCCACAAGGAAATGCTACTAGCGGAGTAGGAGTAAATAAAGCAGACGTGGACAAGTGTATATATAATGTATTGGTAGAGGATTTGTCTGCAGAAGAAGTATGTGTCCCTACAATAATACCAAATTTGGACATAATTCCGGCTACGATCCAACTGGCTGGAGCAGAAATAGAACTTGTGCCAACAATATCACGGGAAATCAGATTAAAAAAGTCATTAACAAGCCTGAAAACAACGTATGATTATATTTTAATAGATTGTCCGCCATCGTTAGGTCTATTAACAATTAACGCTTTAACATCAGCAGACAGTGTACTTATACCAGTTCAATGTGAGTTTTATGCTCTGGAAGGACTTAGTCAGTTATTAAATACGATTCGTCTCGTTCAAAAACATTTAAATAAAGAACTAATGATTGAAGGAGTCTTGCTAACAATGTTGGATGCTCGTACAAACCTAGGTATCCAAGTGATTGAGGAAGTGAAAAAGTATTTCCAGGATAAAGTTTATCAATCGATTATTCCGAGAAATGTCCGACTAGGTGAAGCTCCGAGTCACGGAAAGCCGATAACTGCTTATGATCCAAAATCAAGAGGTGCAGAAGTATATCTTGAACTAGCAAAGGAAGTGATGGACAGTGGCGAAAAGGTTAGGTAAAGGTATTAATGCTCTTTTTCCTGACATAGAGGATACGGATGATGAATTGATTCAAGAAATACAAATTACAGAATGCAGGCCGAATCCATATCAACCGAGAAAGACCTTCCATGCGGATGCCATTGAAGAATTGAAAGAATCTATTTTGGAATATGGTATCATTCAGCCATTAGTAGTTCGTAAAAGTATTAAAGGCTATGAAATTGTAGTAGGGGAGCGACGTTATCGCGCTGCTAAAGAAGCAGGATTAGAGACAGTTCCTGTAGTTGTCAAAGAACTGACAGATAGTAAAATGATGGAATTGGCACTTTTGGAAAATCTGCAGCGTGAAGACTTATCACCAATTGAAGAAGCACAAGCGTATACAAATTTAATGACAGAGTTAAAAATAACACAAGAGGAATTATCCAATCGACTCGGTAAGAGCCGGTCCCATATTGCAAATATGACCCGACTCCTTTCATTGCCGGAGCAGGTTATCGCTCATATCAATAATGGGGAACTTTCCATGGGACATGGGAGAACATTATTAGGTTTGAAGGATAAAAACACACTTAATACTGTCGTAAAAAAAATCATTAAAGAAAATCTTAATGTACGCCAGGTAGAGAAACTCATCGACGATTTAAATGAAAAGCCCAAGAAAAAACCAAAACAAGTTAAAAAGGATGTTTTTTTAACTGAAAGAGAATCTATTTTAAGAGAAAGATTAGGTACAGGTGTTAACATTCTTCGAGGAAAGAAAAAGGGCAAAATTGAAATTGAGTTTTACACAATCGAAGACCTTGAACGGATTATTCAAGTGTTAGAAAGATAAAAGAAGCTGACTATTGAAGATGTTTAATCTTTATAGTCAGCTTTTATATTGAGTGTTATAATGGTTAACTAGGTATTGTAGCGATTATTATATGCGTAAGGAGGGTTAATTTGATATATTTCGATCAGGCAGCATCTTCTTTTCCTAAACCAGATCAAGTAATTCAAGAAATGGTAGAGAATATGAAGGAATATGGGGCAAATCCCGGAAGAGGGGGGCACCAGCTTGCCATTAAAGCGGATCAGATCATTACGGAAACACGGTTGCTTGCCTCAAAATTGTTTGGGGTAACGAATAGCAACAAATGTCTGTTTTATCCAAATGCTACGATTGCAATCAATCAAGCTTTGAAGGGAATAAACTGGAGCAAAGGAGACCATATTATTGCTACATCGGTAGAGCACAATGCAATAAGAAGGCCACTTGAATATTTAATGGATTCCTATGGAGTAGAAGTATCCTTTATTAAATGGACGGGAAATGATAAGTGTTTTTTAGATGAACTTACAAATTCTATAAAACAATCAACTAAGTTAGTTACAATGACACATAGTTCCAATGTGACAGGCTCCGTATTACCTTTAAGTGAATCAATGCAAATAGCCAAAGAGAGCGATTTATGGACGCTTGTAGATGCTTCGCAAACAGCAGGACACATGCCAATACATATGAAAGATTTAGGAATAAGCATGTTGGCATTCCCTGGACACAAAGGGTTGCTAGGACCACAAGGAACAGGCATGCTACTTGTTGAAGGGGATATTGACTTGATACCCATTCACCATGGTGGCACAGGTGCACGTTCCGAAGACCCAAGACAACCGGCAGTTTGGCCGGATAGGCTGGAAAGTGGTACGTTAAATACACCGGGTATAGCAGGGTTACATGCAGCGCTCACTCTGTATGAACAGCGGAAAAGTATAAATGTTCCACGTGAAACAATTTTAATTAACCGGTTAGTAGAAGGCCTAAAAAAAATAGATGGCATTACTTATTACGGTCCTCTAGAAGGAGAGGAACGGATGCCGGTTGCTGCATTTAATGTGTTAAACGTTTCATCACAGGAGATAGCAATGGTGCTCGACAGCCATTATGATATAGCTGTGCGTGGTGGGCTTCATTGCAATCCTCTGGAACATCAAACGATTGGAACAACAAAACAAGGTGTTATACGGGCAAGTGTAGGTGTATACAATACGGAAGAAGAAGTAGACATATTTTTACGTGCGATAAAAGAAATAGTAACGGGTTACGAAAATTTATAAAACATCGTGAGGTAGACGCTAATGGTTTTATTCGGAACATTGGTCAATGGAGCATTTATTATAGTAGGGAGTGTACTTGGGTTATTTTTTACAAAAATACCTGAGAAGTATAAAGAGACGGTAATGCATGGGATAGGACTGGCGGTTATCCTCATCGGGTTACAAATGGCATTTGCAACCGAATCAATTCTAATCGTTTTGATCAGTTTATTAACGGGAGCGATCATTGGCGAATTTCTACAAGTGGAGCAGTTTCTTAACCGATTTGGCACATGGATTGGGAGCAAGTTTACAACAGAAAATAGCAAGTATAGTGTTTCTCAAGGGTTCGTAACTGCATCATTAATCTTTGTTATTGGCGCGATGTCGGTTATTGGCGCGCTGGACAGCGGGATTCGCGGGGATCATCAAGTTTTAATTACGAAATCGATCCTCGATGGTTTTACAGCACTCGTTCTTACAACGACACTTGGGTTTGGTGTTATATTATCTTTTTTTCCGGTTGTTTTATACCAAGGCACTATTGCATTGCTCGGTACACAAATTGACAGGTGGATACCAGAGCAAGTATTAAACGGATTGATTGTTGAATTGACAGCTGTTGGTGGACTTCTAATTGTTGCAATTGGCTTGAATGTTCTAAAAATTATGCACGTCCGAATTGGGAATCTGCTCCCGTCCATTGCAACAGTAGGTATTGTATATTTTGTTTTTCATATTATTTAAGATGACAACTAATAGAAAGTTTTAAAGGGGAGTCCGAACGATATACAGTTTATATCAGTTCGGGTTTTTCTTTAAAAGATAAAAATGTATATAATTTTATGCATAGCTGTCTAGCTTCGATGTACAAATTTTTTCGATGGGACGAAAGCGAAGCTACAGTCCCAACATCGAACCACCAGCTCCCGTCTGGCGCAGTCGCTACGTTTCTAGGCGGGGCGCTTGCGCTTTTCTTAGCAGATAAGAAAGTATATAACTTTATTACTGCATAAGTGCAACTAAGGCTTTCGCCATAAAGGGTTGGCGATAAGCCAAGTTTTCTAAAAAGATAAGAATGTATATAATTTAACCCCTACCACGGTGTCGTTTCCTGTGGTATTTTTAATGTATGAAGAAAAACATTTTAAAACAAATTTTCTTTGACGAAAATCAACATTGGGAGTCATTTAA
>NZ_JBPYCR010000014.1:0-77620 GCF_051846915.1 Virgibacillus sp. W0181 | reverse complement strand
AAGAAGTAGAGGATTATTTTAACCCTGTTTGTGAATATTTTGAAAGTGTGACTACGAATTTTTCAGTTGATGAAATTATTGAAACAGGAGAAAAAGTGGTTATAGTAGGTACAGCGGAATTTTATAAAAATGATGAAATGGTAAATGTAATCGAGGCGTGTGACGTGTATTTTTTTAATGATAATACGGTAGTGGAACTTAAATCTTATTGTATTTCTTTGGATAAAGAAAATTGGAATGGCATTTAAGAAATTTTTATAGGCTTTATGAAGCCTTGGTAATAAAAGATTATATCGAAATAGGTGCAATTTTGAAATAAAGACTGTGTCGTTAAAAGGACATATTGTGTAGTAGCAAGTAGGTCTTATAACATTGCGATACTTTCTGTTTAAGTAAAGTAGTTCTGAAGAATGGTTTTTGGGAGGTTGGATATTGTGAACAGTTCTTCAAATGAAATGAAGCTTATCATTCCAAAGGGATGTGACAATGCCCCTAGGAAACAAGTACTTATTGATTTTACAGTAGCTATATTAAAACAGCAAAATGAAATCATTAAAGAATTTGCGGATGAATCTCTCATATGGTATCAATTAAAAGATAATAAAAAAATAGAGGGTCAAAGTTCATTTATTACTCTTATGCAAAAGGAAAATAAAGACATCGTTGACTGCCTGGAAATTTATCAAGTGATAACTCACGGGAAGTTCGCTTCAATAAATGGTGTAATTTCATTAGATAATGGAACAAAAATTGATTTCTGTGATGTATATATGTTTAGTAACACTGCAAAGTCTGGGAAGGTAAAAGAAGTAAAATCATATAGACTATAGATTAAGAGTTCCATTGTGTAACAATCGGGCGCGATTGTTGCATAATATTATTCTGGAAATAGGCATTTTAGTTAAAGTCGTATCGTTAAATAACAAGCAAAAACGCTCAGAGAGCTTATCTGAGATTTTTTGCTCGTTATTTATGGTGTTAATTCGTTGTTTGGTGTTCATTTATTCCGTTATATACATTTTACGCACCCTAAATTGAACCCGTTATAAAAAAAGTACATGCTTATAAGGAGCCAATAATGGTTATATTAATCGTAGAGGAGTGAATCAAATGCTAACTGCTCTAGGGTCTATATTATTTAATGGTCCTGTAAGGATTGTATTAACAATCATTGTTGCGCTCGTACTTTTGTGGATCTTATTAAGGTTTCGAACTCCAAAAGATCGTCAAAAAGGTTCGCTTGATATTATGAAAGGCAGGTTGGAAAAAGGAGAAATAACCGAGAAAGAATATGAGGAAGCGAAAAGAAGACAAGGGAAACAATAATAGAAAGCCCACTTGCCAATAAGTAGGATGCAAGTGGGCTTACTTGATTTTTTTCCGTATAACTGTTTTACCTAAGATTGTCTTATAAGCTTGCTTTAATTAACTCTTTTACTTCTTCTTTTCGATTTTGATGAAAGAGATCAACAATTTTACTTCCGACAATTACTCCGTCACAATGTTTACTAAGCTTTTGCGCTTGTTCAGGGGTAGAAACTCCGAAACCGGCGAGTACAGGGACAGAGGAGTGTTTTTTTAAGTCTTCCAAGTACGTATATACACTATCTTGATGAGTTGCACGTGCGCCGGTTGTTCCGGTTACGGACACTGCATACAGAAATCCTTCTGTGCGCTCTGCGATTTGTTTAATTCGATCAGGTGGACTCGTTAATGCAGCAAGGCGAACAAAAGCGATCGCATGCTTTTGAAAAACTTCCGAGATCAATTCTTCTTCTTCCATTGGGACATCGGGAATAATCACACCATCGACTCCGACTTTTTTGCAATCTAAGGCAAACTGTTCTATGCCGTAACGATAGATGAGGTTAACATAAGTCATAATAACAGTAGGTATTTTTCTTTTTTCTTTAAATTTTTCCAGCGTCTGCATGATATCTGTTAAAGTAATTCCGTTTTTTAATGCACGCTGTCCAGCTTCTTGTATTGTCGGACCATCAGCGGATGGATCGGAGAAAGGAATTCCGACTTCAATGGCTGCAACGCCGCAATCTTGTAAAAATAACATGCGTTCCTCTAATCGTTCCAATCCGCCATCTCCCGCCATAATATAGGGAACAAATAGATTTTCATTTGCATTTAATTTTTGTTGAAACATATGCTTGATTCGTTCTTTACCCATGCTAATTTTCCTCCAATATCGACTTTATTTGCGCAACATCCTTGTCTCCGCGACCAGATAAACAAATAACGATAGATTGCTTTTCATTCATTTCTTGCGCTAATTTCATAGCATAAGCTACAGCATGGGAGCTTTCCAAGGCAGGAATAATTCCTTCTGTTCGGGACAGAAGCTGAAATGCTTTCAGTGCTTCTTGATCGGTTATAGAAGGATAGTGAACCCGACTTGTTTCCGCTAAATGACTATGTTCGGGACCAATACCGGGATAATCCAATCCGGCTGAAATAGAATTTGCCTCTTGAATTTGCCCATGTTTATCCTGCAATAGTTTTGTCATGGTGCCATGCAATATTCCAGTTACACCAGTCGTTAATGCAGCGGCATGTTTATTCGTTTCCACGCCTTTTCCGCCTGCTTCAACGCCATACAAATTGACATCCGTATCTTCAATAAACGGAAAAAACATGCCCATAGCATTACTGCCGCCGCCCACACAAGCGATTACTGCTTCAGGTAGTCTGCCTGTCTGTTCGATCATTTGCTTTCTCGTTTCCTTGCCAATCACGGATTGTAAGTCGCGCACGATTCTTGGAAATGGATGGGGGCCAACGACAGATCCCAAAATGTAATGGGTATCTTTCACATGGCTGACCCAGTAGCGTAATGCTTCATTGATCGCATCTTTTAACGTTCCGCTTCCTTGAGAGACTCGTTCGACTTTAGCTCCTAATAATTCCATGCGAAAAACATTTAATTCTTGTCTCTTTGCGTCAACTGCCCCCATAAAAACAACACACTCCAGTCCGAGTAATGCACATACAGTGGCTGTTGCAACACCATGCTGGCCGGCGCCTGTCTCTGCGACAATTTTTTTCTTTCCCATGCGTACTGCAAGCAATGCTTGGCCAATTGTATTATTGATCTTATGGGCTCCTGTATGGTTTAAATCTTCCCGTTTTAAATATATGGCCGGGCCACCTAGTTTTTCAGATAAATTTTCCGCATGATAAAGCGGGGTTTCTCTTCCGACATATTGTTTCAAGTAAGAATTAAGTTCACTCGAAAATTTTTCATCCTGGATCGCATCTTCATATGCTTTTTCTAGTTCCATTAATGCTGGCATTAATAATTCTGGAACAAATCTACCGCCGTAATTTCCGTAGCGACCTTTGGTATCTGGCATCGTATAAGTAGTCAATTCGGTTCATCCTTTCAGTACGTAATAAGCAAAATATAGTAAACATCTCTGTCATGCTTTTGCTAGGCTTAAAAATTGTCTAATCTTCGTGTTATCTTTTACACCATCTGTTTCTACACCGCTCGATACATCTACACCTGCCGGCTTGACGACTTCTATTGCCTCCTGTATATTTTCAGCGGTCAGTCCGCCTGCAAGCAGGATTTTTTTTCGGTCGATCGGCAAGGTAAGCATCTTTTCCCAGTCAAAGGTTTTGCCGCTTCCACCACGGTATTTCCTTGCCGGACTGTCGATCAAGTAATAGTCACAAGGATATTGATCTATTTGCTCATGTATTGCCTCATCAATCGAAAATGCTTTAATAATGGGATAGGGGAGTACTTCGGCAATTTCTGCTGCTTCATCGCCGTGCAACTGGATATAATCCAGTTTTACAGTCTCGGCAATGGTTAGTATCGTTTCCACCTGCTCATTAACGAACACCCCAACTTTTTTAACGGAAGAAGGGAGGGAGTGAGCAATACCTGCTGCCTGAAAAGGCGACAATCGCCGGCTGCTCGGTGCGAATACGAATCCGATGAAGTCGGCGCCAGCCTCGACCGCGGTTGTCCCGGCTTCTATTGTTTGAATGCCGCAAATTTTTACGAGCATGTTATCCCTCCTTCGTAATTAATGGAATTTGCAATTCATTAAATGCCTCCTGAACATTTTCGGCACGCATAAATGTTTCACCAACTAAAATAGCCTGAGCCCCTGCTTCCGCAACATGGGAGACATCTGATTTTGTTCGAATCCCGCTTTCACTAATTAATAGTGTATTAGGGTCTGTTACCATGGAAGCCAATGCATCTGTCGTTTCCAAATCAACGGTAAATGTCTTTAAATCACGATTATTAATGCCGATAATGGACGCTCCCAGCTGAAGGGCACGTTCCATTTCCGATTCTTGATGTACTTCAACAAGTACTTCAAGCCCGGCATCCACTGCATAATGATAAAGCTCCGTTAATGTTGCTTGATCAAGTGCCGCAACAATTAATAAAATAATATTTGCGCCTGCTGCTTTTGCTTGATCAATCTGTACTTTATCGATCATAAAATCTTTGCATAAAATCGGTACGTCAACCGCTTGTCGTACATTCTTCAAGTCTTCCATCGTTCCATTGAAGAAAGGTTTATCCGTTAATACGGAAATGGCACTCGCTCCACAAGCTTCATATTGCTTTGCCTGATGTACCGGATCAACAGTCATATGAATGTTTCCTTTGGAAGGAGAGGAGCGTTTAATTTCCGCAATGATCCCCATCCTAGTAGACTGTTTTATCTTTTCACGAAAAGTCGGCACCTGTTTATGTGAAGTTTGAGTAAAGGTTTTACCCTTTAATAGTTCTACTTCTTTTGTCTTTTCTTGCAAAATTTTATCCAAAATCGTCATTACTAGATCGCCTCGCTTTTTACTTGTTTGCTGTAGGTGATTAAGTTATCCAACCGTTCACGGGCCGCTCCTGAAGCAATACTTTCTTGTGCCAAATCAACACCGCTTTTAATGGTAGTCGCTTTTCCGTTGGCAAATAATCCAAGTCCGGCATTTAAGAGGACGGTATCCATGTAAGGCCCGGCTTCTCCATTCAGTACATCAAGTAATATTTGCGCATTTTCTTTGACATCGCCACCACGAATGGCCTCATTCGGATGTGTTGGCAAGTTAAGTTCTTCCGGGAATAGGGTAAAAGGGGTTACTTCTCCGTTTTCAAGCAGTGCAAGATGATTTTCACCGGCAAGGGATGCCTCATCCATAAATCCTGCCCCGTTGACGACGATTGCCCGCTTTCGACCTAATTTATGCAATGCTTCTGCCATCATATAAATCATATCCCGTCGGTACACTCCAAGTAACTGGGTTTTTAGTTTGACCGGATTAGTTAATGGACCGATTGCATTAAAGATAGTTGGCAGTCCTAGCTCTTTACGTACTTTCATAAAATGCTTCAACTTGGCATGAACATAAGGAGCGAATAAAAAAGTAATGTTATTTTCTTGAAGCATTTTTTCCGCATGTTCTTTGGAAAAAGAAAGGGAAACACCTAAGTGTTCTAAAACATCGGCACTGCCCGTTTTACTGGAAATGCTTCTGTTTCCATGTTTTGCAACCTTTACCCCTGCACCGGCTAAAACGAATGCAGTCGTCGTACTAATGTTAAAACTATTGGAACGATCGCCACCTGTCCCGCAATTATCCATAACGTCGGTAAATGTATTTGTATTCAAAGGGGAGTGGGAACGAATAACTTCCGTAATGCCGGTAATTTCATCTGGCGTTTCCCCTTTAGAGCGTAAAGCAATTAAGAATGCAGCCATTTCTGAATCTGTAATCGTATTGGTGAAGCACATATTTGTTGCTTCTTTCATTTCTTCCACCGTCAAGTTCTGCTTATTAATCAGCTTTTCGATAAAATGCTTCATAACAGTGTCCTCCTTTATCTATTTACGTATCAAGCCCATTTTCCATCAGTGATCTCGCTTTGTTCATTGTTTCCAAGTATTCATTTTCCGGAATTGAATCCTTAACAATTCCAGCACCTGCTTGTAAGTAAGCCTTGTTTTCCTTAATGACGAGGGAACGAATGGCAAGGGCTATGTTTAAGTCATGATTAAAAGTCATGTAGCCAATGCCGCCGCCATAAAAACCGCGCGTCTTTTCTTCCAGTTCATTAACAATTTGCATCGCCCGCTTTTTAGGAGAACCGGAAACTGTTCCAGCTGGTAAACTAGCAATTAATGCATCAATGCTCGTAAAGTTTTTCTTTAATGTGCCGTGTACTTCCGATACGATGTGCATGACGTGTTCGTATTTTTCAATATTCATATAAACAGGAGCGTGAACACTATTTGCATCGCATGTTTGCAGCAGTTCATCTTTACTTAATGTTACGAGCATTTCATGTTCTGATAGCTCTTTTTTATCCTGAAGCAAATCATGCATTAATTGTTCGTCTTCCATTTTTGTTTTGCCTCGCGCTCTCGTCCCTGCAATCGGATTGGTGACGACATTATTACCGGTTGTCTGAATGAGCGTTTCTGGTGAAGCCCCGATAATCAAGTAATCAGAAAAATCAATGTAAAACATATAAGGTGACGGATTAGCGACACGCAGTTTACGGTAAAAGGAAAATGGATCAACATGAAGTTCTGCTTGCATTCGTTGAGATAAGACGATTTGTTCTGCTTCTCCATCGTGAATATATTTTTTTGCTACTTTCACCTTTTCCATAAAAGCGTCCTTAGAAATGTTCGGTTGAAAGTTAACAGATGAAGCTTCTGGCGCTGGGACCGTTATATCTTTTTTAAGCACTTCTTTTAATGATTGAATCCGTTCTTCCAGCACGGCTTCTGGCTGTTGATCTACGTTCATGGCAATTAAGTGTGCCGTTTCATTACTATGCTCATAAACAATAATGTTTTTATAAACCATTAAGTGAACATCAGGCATTTCCAAGTCATCTTCCAATTTTTCACCAATATGCTGAAAATGGCGGATCGCATCGTACCCTATATATCCAATGGCTCCTCCAGTGAAGGGAAGAGGGAGATCCAGATCAAGTTTTGGGAAGTTGCTCTTTATATATTGAAGAACATTTTGTTTTATTTCCTTTTTCGTTTCGGCTTCATGATTAATGACGGTTGTTCCATTTCCATGACCAATAATTTCTTCATAAGGATTTACGCCAATATAAGAGTACTTTCCCTTTTTCTCGTGTTGTACAGAGCTTTCAAGCAAAAATTTCCTAGCACCGTCCAATCGTTTAAATATACCTACCGGTGTTAACGTGTCTGCATTCATCTTCTCCAGTTTAAAATGGATGTTTTTTGCTTTTGCCGTTTCCATTGTTTCATTCCTCCTAAAGAAATCATCTCTTGTTCGAATAAACTATTAGAAAATCCGGTCTAACAGATAAAAAAACGCCCCCTGCAAACATAGATGTATATGCTTGCAGAGGGCGTTGATATTCGCGGTGCCACCTCAATTGAAAAGATCATCCTTTTCATCTCATTTCAGATACAGGAATAATCCGATATCCTATCCGTGTAACGGCGGAACACCCGTCTTTCCCTACTACTTTTCAGGAAATCTCTTGTAAGGCCATTCAGCTTCCATCCACATGCCGGAATCTCACCAATCACCGGCTCTCTGATTGCTTCATAAAAGCTTACTCTTCTTACGCATCGATTTATGTTGTGTTTGTTTTATGCTCAACAGTCTCTAAAATTGATTACCTGTATAAAAATAAAAAAATCCCTTCATCCGAAAAAGGACGAGGAACTCGCGGTACCACCTTTATTAGCCATTTATGGCTCACTTTGGTAATTACAAAGCGACAATATGAGTAATACAATTGTTCACTTTATAATTGTCTTTTGTAACGATAAGACATACTCGCCAGAGCCTACTGCAAATTCGGTTCGGTCTGGAAGCTCGGAAGTCCATTCATCTATATGCCACACTGGTTTCCACCAATCACCAGCTCTCTTGAAGAGGTTATACAGATTACTAATCTTCGTCATCGCAATCTTTTCATGAATTTAAATTTATACTAAATTATATTTCAAGGAATGTCAAGCGGTTTTTTGAAAAAGGTCATAACAATTCAGAATATGATGGCAAAAGAAGTGCATGCTCCTCTAGGATTACATATAAACAGAGTTTGGAAAAGAATCAATGGAAAGAAAATTAATAGTTATTATGGAATTGTTACGCATACCTTGCTAACATTAAAGTATGAATATACGAATAATGATAATAAAGAGATGGGATGAAACGTATGTTTGATAAAGAAACAACGAAGGAATTGCTGTCGGGTCTTCGGGTGCTGGAGCTTGGAACATTGATTGCGGGTCCGTTTGCCGGCAGGATTTTTGCGGATTTTGGTGCGGAAGTCATCAAAGTGGAAACACCGGTAGCGGGGGACCCGCTTAGAAAATGGCGCAAAATGCATGAAGACACTTCTTTATGGTGGTACGTCCAGGCTAGAAACAAAAAAAGTATTACACTTGATTTGAAAAGTGACAAGGGACAGGAAATCATCAAAGAACTTGTGGAAACGACCGACGTTATCATAGAAAACTTTCGTCCTGGGAAGCTGGAAGAGTGGGGGATCGGCTATGAGGAGTTAAAGAAAGTCAATCCACGCCTAATTATGGTTCGAATATCCGGTTATGGACAGGACGGGCCGTACAGTAGTAAACCGGGCTTTGGTAGCATTGGAGAAGCAATCGGGGGCATGCGTTATTTGACTGGTTATCCAGATCGGCCGCCAACCAGAGTAGGTGTAAGCATGGGTGATTCCATTTCTTCTTTGTACAGTGTCATGAGTGCATTAATGGCTATTTATAACCGTGATGTTGTAGGAACAAATCAAGGTCAATACGTAGATGTCGCTTTATATGAAGCGGTGTTCAGCATGATGGAAAGCCTCGTCCCGGAATACGATTTCGATCATCATATTAGGGAAAGAAGTGGTAGCAAGCTTCCTGGAATTGCGCCATCAAATACGTATTTGTGTAAGGACGGGAAGTATATCGTGATTGGGGGGAATGGGGACAGCATTTTCAAACGACTTATGAAAGCGATTGGAAAAGAAGAAATTGGCACGAGCGCCGATTTTGCTACAAATGATTTACGGGCAAAACAAAGTGACTTTTTAGATACGCTAATTGAAACGTGGACAAAAACGAAGACACTGCATGAAGCAGTTGAAGTGCTGGATGCGCACGATGTACCTGCGGGGCCAATTTACAGTATTGAAGATATAGTCCATGACCCACACTTCGAAGCCCGTGATATGATTAAAGATATCGACGTTGACCAGCTTGGGACATTAAAAATGCCTGGCATCGTTCCGAAGTTTTCTGAAAACCCTGGTCAAATCAAATGGGCGGGGCCAAAGTTGGGGGAACATAATGAAGAGGTGTACAAAGGAATCCTAGGTATGTCGGATGAAACGATTCAGCAATTGAAGGATGAAGACATGATATAAAGCATGTGCTAAAGCGGGGGATAACATTGGAAAACAAATTGCATATACAGGAAGTTGTCACACGTGACGGCATTCAAATTGAATCCGCATGTATAACAACAGAGGAAAAAGTGAACTTAATTAATGAATTGAGTAAAACCGGCGTCAGCAAAATTGAAGTGTCTTCATTCGTGTCTCCAAAAGCGGTGCCGCAGTTAAAAGATGCTGCAGAAGTTTTTAAAAATATAGATAGAAATGAAGCGGTCACGTACGTTGCGCTCGTTCCTAATAAACAAGGAGCTATTCGAGCAGTGGAAGCTGATGTTGATGAAATTAATCTAGTCATGTCCGTTAGTGAATCACATAACATGCAAAATGTTCGAAAGACGACAGAACAATCACTTCAGGAATTTAAAAAAGTTATGGATATTGTTAAAAGTACCGATATTAAAGTGAATGGATCGCTTGCAACTAGCTTCGGTTGCCCATTTGAAGGAGAGATTTCAGAAAAAAGATTGTTCCATTTTTTACGTATCTACGTAGAGGAATTGGGGATGGATAACGTTACGTTTGCAGATACTACAGGAATGGCACATCCGAAACAGGTGCAAAGGTTAATGAAGCAAGCAGTGAACATGTATCCTGACGTTCCGATGACGCTCCACTTCCACAATACACGCGGGATGGGGCTTGCCAATGTACTAGCTGGAATGGATGCAGGAATTGTAAGGTATGATGCCTCTCTTGGTGGTTTGGGTGGCTGTCCCTTTGCGCCGGGGGCAACCGGAAATATATGTACAGAAGATCTTGTTCATATGCTTCATGCGATGGGATATGACACAGGAGTCGATCTGGACAAGCTCATCGCATTATCGGAGCAACTACCCGGATTAATCGACAAGGACGTGCCAGGACAAGTTGTAAAGGCGGGTAAAATAACCGATTTGCATAAATTAGATTGAATAAAAAAGCGTGGCGAAAAAATGGACTCAGTTTAGGAAGAAAAATAGGCTTCCGTCGTTAAGTGAAGAACCGCGCGCCAACAGAAGGGAACGCTCGTCAGCACGAGAGGAACGCTCGCCAGGAGAGTAACGCGCATCAACAAGGGAGTAACGCTCGACAGCAGGGGAGCAACGCTCGTCAACAAAGGAGAAACGCGCGCCAACAGGAGGGAACGCTCGTCAACAGGGGAGGAACGCGCCCCAACAGGAAGGGAGAGCTCGTCAAAAGGTATGTTTACTCACGGAAAAACAGGGTTGTCCCTTGGTCAATATATGACCAAAGATACAACCCTATTGTTTGTTTAACAAAGACTTTTAAATAAAAAACATGTATGCAAATGGAGAAAAGTGGCGTTTTATCCATTAAATGTTGAGAATTTCTCATCTACTGAAATACGGTCTTTTTTAATCGGCTTTTTATCAAAGTAACCAAGATGAATGAAGCCAACTATTTTTTCATTGTCAGGTACGTTTAATATATCCTTTACTTTCTGATCATAAATATGTGGATTTGTTTTCCAAACGACTCCGAGCTGTCTTTCCCAGGCAAGCAACCAAAAATTTTGCAACATGGCAGCAGTAGCCCCGAAGTTTTCATCCCACTGTTTTTCCATTTCCGGCACTTCCATCGTAACGACTAGAATAGCATTTGGCTCATTCAAGTAATCTTCCCGGTTCTGCTGGCGGTCTTCCGGATAGGTCGCGGCAACCTTTTTCGCAAAGGTCGGCAACTGGTCTTGACCAACAAAAATAAAACGCCACGGCTGACGATTCCCATGTGTTGGTGCCCAAATTGCATCCGCCAGTAGTTCTTTAACGAGTGTTTCTTTTACCTCTTTATCTGTATAGCCCTTTTTTACAGCACGTCGTTCGCGAATAACTTCAGACAGTGCTGATGCTTCTTTGTTTATTGTTTGATCCATTGTCTATTCCTCCCGTACACAATTATCACATTATAAATAGTAATCCACCCAAATTATAGCCGAATCAGGGCAGTAAATCAATCTAGTTGCCGTTATTACAGGTGTTCGAAGCATTAAATTCGGAACGTGAAACATTTTCTGCTGGTATGGTGAATTCCGAAAGCACACTTTATACGAATTTGATTTTGTGCTAGAGTTGCTTCTTTTAAGACAGTGCTTATTGTACAACGGAATGTTTGTTGAAATCGCCTAGATAGAACATCGTTTCGAAAATTAATGTGGCAACATTTTTACATAAAATATAGTATTCATGAGAAAATTTGTAGCGAAACTATATTAGTAGGAAAGTGCCAGAGTTAGGCCGAATTGATTAAAAATTACTACTATTTTACTTTTAAACGTGGTAATATTACATAGATAGAAAAAACTAGGTTAATGCCATTAAATGTCGAAAGGTATAAAAAGTATGAAACTTTTAAGCAATTCTAAACCCCAATTTACTTACGAAAATAACAAACTATATATTCCAGTAAAAATGAAGTTTATGATAAGCCATTTATTTTCTTGTTTATGGTTGATTCTTTCTATTTATCTAGCACTTCCCTGGCTAAGAGATCTCTCGCATATTGTGTCGCTTCCAATAGCCTTATTAATCATTGGGGGGATTTCATATATTCCGGGGTATATGAATGCTTTTTTAGTTATCAGTGTAATTTTAGATCGTCAGCCTCTTTTTAAAACTGAATATCCTAATGATGAAATAACCATACTTATTGCTGCTTACAACGAAGAAGACAAAATTTTTCAGACCTTAAAGTACATTAATGAACAAGACTATAAGGGGAAAATAAAGGTATTTGTTATCAATAATTGTTCAAACGATCAAACCGTTCAGGAAGTTCTAAGAGCCAAAAAGGAATTAGCTATTAAAATTGAATTACTTCATGAAAATGCCCGTGGAAAGTTCCATGCATTAAATCGAGGTCTGAAGGTTGTTACAACACCTTATGCTATTACGGTTGATGCAGATACCCTGCTTCACCAATCGTCCATTCGTTATCTTGTATCAAGAATGAAGTCCAGTCCAAATGATGTTTGTGCTGTTGCGGGTTCAGTTCTCGTGAAAAACAGCAGAGATAATTTATGGACAAAAGTTCAAGAATGGGACTATTTCTTAGGAATTGCATCAATTAAAAGACTTCAAGGCCTTTATCAAGGAACCTTAGTTGCGCAAGGTGCTTATAGTTTATATAAAACAGAATGCGTAAAAGAAGTCGGTGGTTGGCCTGATGCAATAGGCGAGGATATTGTTCTAACGTGGCGGTTACTTGAGAAGAATTGGAAGGTTTACTTTGAACCGACAGCTGTTTCTTTTACTGAAGTTCCTAGCACTTTCAAACACTTCGTTACTCAACGGGCAAGATGGGCAAGAGGGATGATAGAAGGGCTAAAAGAAATAAAGCCTTGGGATCACTCCCAAATGTATGTTAAATATTTAACGGGAATTAACTTACTTATGCCTTATCTAGACATTATATATACTCTTTGTTGGATTCCAGGACTTATATTGGCATTTTTTGGTTTCTACTGGATTGTTGGGCCCATGACTCTTTTGGTATTACCTTTAACACTTGTTAGTTTTAGTATTCTTTATTTCTATCAAAAAAAGTATGTATTTAAGCGATTAAATCTTCGAATCCGAAAAAATTTTATAGGATTTTTCTTTTTCATTGTTTTTTATCAAATAATTATGTCTCCTGTTTCCGTGTACGGTTATATACAGGAGGTCTTTAAATTAAAAAGACATTGGAAGTAATTTATTGGAGAACAGAATTTTAAACGTATTATACGTTTCTATTAGCAATTTTCTAAAGCACAGTATTCGGAAGATAATATAATAGTAGGATAATAAAACTTGGAAGGGGATTAATGATGATACAGTACAACGAAAAGTGTCTGCTAAATAAAAAATATCTTTTCGCGTTCTTCTGTATCATAGTACTTTTATTGATTCCTTTTTCAGCTAAAGCAGCTTCTGAGGAAAAACGTATAGTTCTTGGCCCTCACTTCGATGTGTTTCATGATTCATCAAACAAAGTGATGGTTGAAGATCTGATTGCCGGGACGTATGATCAACACTTTACACCTAGCACGCAAAGACATGTCTTTTTTTGGCATACCAATGATACAATCTGGCTTCGGTTGCAGCTTCATGAACTAATTGAAGGCAACACAACTGGCTATGTGATAGAAGGGATTGACAAACAAGATCACGTCAATGTGTATTTTGTTAAAGAAGACGGCTCTTATACTTTTCAAGAAGGTGGTATTTCCGGGATTGATAATCAACCAATCCGATACCGCTCTAACTTGTTTACAATTGAAGATCCTGATGTGCAAGAAGTGTATATTGCGCTTTCAGGTGTATTGCCCCTCATGTTCAGCTCTACTCTATATACAGATAGCAGTTTTCTAGACAGTGTTATGACGTATAAGTTTTCGACTGGGATGTTTTACGGATTTGTGTTGGCACTTATGCTGTATAATTTGTTCTTGTTTTTTTCACTCAAAGAAAAAGCGTATTTTTACTATGTGTTATATATGTTCAGTTTTATGGCATATCAAGCTACGATGAATTCATTTGACCTTGAACTTGTTGGCCGTGTTTTGCCGGAGTGGTTACTGTACAGAACATTACCAATTAGCTGCAATATACTAGTTTTCTTTATGATTTTATTTGGCAAAGAATTTCTAGAGTTGAGAAAATATTTGCCGAAACATAATCGTGTGCTGAATATCTTTCTATGGGTCACCATTGTTTCGCTGTTATCCGTCTTTACCGTACCAAACGTTGCAGTTGTCAATAATGCCACCACCTCACTAACCGTGATCGTGTTAGCTTTTCTTTGGATTTCCGGTTTAATTATGCTGCTGAAAGGTTTTAAAATGGCTCGTTTTTATATGGCAGGCTGGACAGTTATGCTTGGGTCGATGATCATTCAAGGTCTCGGTTTTTTAGGATGGATTCCGTTTCACCCGGGTCTTTATGAAAATTTAGCTGCCTTCGCTTTTGGTTTTGAAGCCATTTTTCTCTCATTAGCACTTGGGGATAAGATAAACTTAATAAAAAAAGAAATGAATAACCAACTAGAAGTAAAGGTACAGGAGCGCACTATTCAACTCGAAGAAGCAAAACAAAGGCTAGAAAAGCTCGCCAATACAGATCGTCTCACAAATATTCCCAACCGTATGAGTCTTGATTTTGAGTTAGATAAACAGATGGAGAAAGCCAAAATAAATGGAACGCCGCTTTCAATTATTTTAATAGATGTGGATCATTTCAAAGCTGTTAATGACCAGTTTGGACATCAGTTTGGTGATACTGTACTTAAAGAAACAGCAAGCATTTTACAAGGGAGTATTCAGAAAACGGATGTGATCGGACGCTGGGGAGGGGAGGAATTTTTAGTGATCTCTCCTAATACAGGATCAGCTGAAGCACTGAAGCTTGCTGAGCGTCTCCGGCAGCATCTAGAATCTCATTCTTTTGGTGAAGTTGCCCAAACAACGGCCAGTTTTGGCGTAGCCACTTACATAGAAGGTGATACACATCAAACCTTGTTATCTCGTTGTGATAAAGCGTTGTATAATGCAAAAGAAAAGGGTCGAAACCTAGTCTTTGTTCAGTAGCTTTAACTTAATGATCAATGTTTTTTAAAGCTGTTGGACAGACTAGAGCATTTTCTTACTATGCTTCATATAAGAAAATGAATGATAGTAGATAAGACTCTTGCGTTAAACTATACTTAAAACTATTTTTTTACGGTTTGAGTAATAAAGAACAAGCACGTTTCCAGAGTAATTAAATAAAGAATTTAAAAAAAAGACTTGCATTTGTGAATAAAATCACGTAATAATAGAAAACAAGAATAATCTTTTATTCCAAGAAAGAGAAAGATATGTAATATCAAACTATTAGTTATGTGAATAATTTCACATAAAAGTTGAGGGGGATTTTGGAAATGAGGGAATTTTTACGTAAAAAGGGAGTTAGCCTATCTGCAAAGGAGTATGTTATTACCGCACTAAGTTATATGGCACTTGGTCTATTTTCATCTTTAATTATCGGACTTATTATTAAGACGGCCGGTGAACAGCTCGGGATTCCCTTTTTTGTAGAAATGGGCGAATTCGCCATGGACACGAAGGTAATGGGGGGAGCGATAGCAGTAGCGATTGCATATGGGCTGAAAGCTCCGCCATTGGTTTTATTTTCCGCTTTATTTGCGGGAGCTTTTGGTGCAGAACTGGGAGGACCGGCAGGAAGCTATGTTGCTGCTTTATTTGCTACAGAGATTGGAAAGATTGTTTATCAATTGACAAGGGTGGACATCATTATTACCCCTTTTGTGACGATATTGGCTGGGTTTGCAACAGGGAAGTTTATTGGCCCACCGATTAATACGTTCATGATTTGGTTTGGAGAAGTTATTAATTGGTCCACGACTCAACAACCATTTATTATGGGAATAATTGTTGCTGTATTAATGGGATGGGCATTGACTGCACCGATTTCCAGTGTAGCTATTGCGATTATGCTTTCTCTTGATGGACTTGCTGCCGGAGCGGCTGCTATAGGATGTTCGGCACAAATGGTTGGGTTTGCTGTGGCAAGCTATAAAGATAATGGGATTGGTGGATTTCTTGCACAAGGAATTGGAACGTCCATGCTACAAGTTTCCAATGTGCTAAGAAAACCAATTATTATCATACCGCCAACAATAGCCGGTATTATATTGGCACCAATAGGAACTGCATGGCTCGGAATGACGAACAATACAGCCGGAGCAGGTATGGGTACAAGCGGATTTGTAGGTCAAATAATGGCATTCGAGTCGATGGGTTTTTCAATGGGTGTCTTTTGGTCAGTAGTTATTTTACATATGATCGCTCCAGCCATCATTAGTTTAATTATTGCTGTATGGTTCAGAAGAAAAGGCTGGATTAAACCCGGTGATATGAAAATTGTCTATGAATGATACTGTGAAAGTCAGGAAAAATTAGCTGTAGCGGTCGAAAAGGAAATCATAACGTCTCGGGTGGTTGGAAATTAGAGTTAAACTGTATTATCATTAACGCTAAGATAATATCACACTTTTGGAGGCGATTACATGGATCAATTTATGCGCAGGGCAGTAGAAATTTCAGCTAATAATGTACGTGAGGGCGGTGAACCGTTCGGAGCGGTATTGGTCAAAGATGGCGAAATTGTTGCGGAAGGTGTAAATGAACTTCATAAAAAGTTTGATGTTAGTGGCCACGCGGAAATGGTAGCTATTAGAAAAGCACAAGAAAAATTGCAAACACACGATTTATCAGGTTACATCATGTATGCTAGCGGTGAGCCGTGTCCTATGTGTTTAACGATGATGTATATGTCTGGTATTGAGCATGCTTATTTCTGTGCCTCAATTGATGATACTGCTGAAGCTGGGTTAGGCGCTTCCAAAATAATTTATGCCGATTTAGCGAAGCCGAGAGAGGAAAGACTGTTGAAAATGGAGCATATGCCTCTTAAGGCAGGACAGGAAGACCCGATGAAACTATATCAGGAACGAAAGTAGATGGTGGATTATATATCACATGCTAGGTGAGGGTTCCTTCTTTTCTATTATTGACAGGTTCAGGGGAGACGAGAGTTCCCTCTGAACCTTCTTTTAAATTTTAGACTCAATTATATGAAGATAAATAAACGAGGGCAATTTAACCGGACGATAGGTAAAACGCTTATAAAAGGGTGGTTTAAATGAAAAGGGTTATATTTTCCGCACTGCACACGATAAATGACCATACGGAACTTCGAGAAATCAAACAAGTTTCAGGAGGCTCAATTAATAATAGCTATTACATTGAGACTGCAAAATCTAACTATTTTTTAAAGCATCATCCGTTTCCTCCAAATAACTTTTTCAAACAGGAAGCAAATGGATTGGAATTGATCCGCAAAACAGACAGCATATGTGTTCCAGATGTGTATGCTTATTCAGATAGAAAGGCTGAATCCTACCTTTTGATGGAATGGGCGGAAGGGAGCAAGTCGAAAAATACGGAAGTAATCCTTGGTGAGAAATTGGCCGCAATGCACCAAGTGCAAAGTACATACCACGGGTTTCCAGAGGATACGTATATTGGGCTGTTGCATCAACCGAATGGCGAATTTTCGAATTGGCTATCTTATTATAGGGATCAACGTTTATTTAAGCAAATGGTACTTGGCGTTAGTAAAAATAAAATACAAGGGAATCGCCGACGTCAACTAGAGAAACTGCTAAATCACTTGGACAAGTGGATCCCTTCTAATGTCCCGGCGTCAATGCTACATGGGGATTTGTGGGGTGGTAATTGGATGATAGGTGCAGGTGGAATACCATACTTGATTGATCCGTCTATACTTTATGGTGATCGACATTTTGAGATTGCTTTCACAGAACTATTTGGCGGGTTCTCTCAACGGTTTTACGATTCGTACAATGCTGCTTTTCCATTACATAACAACTATGCTGAATTAAAACCTTTATATCAATTGTTTTACTTGCTCGTGCATCTAAATCTTTTTGGAGAAGTATATGGACAGCAGGTGGATCGCATACTTGAATATTATGTAGGGGACTGATTTTAGCGTGATCATTGTCATTATATTGTAAATTAATGATGATTACAGGTGTGCATCTTATGGTACGCTATATGTATAGTGCATCGTTTCTCATTTGTGGTATATGTCGTGCGGCTTGGAGGAAGGCGAATGTCTTTTTACTATTTTCTCGTGCTAGTTCATGTTATATCAGCCATTATAGGCGTAGGACCCGGTTTTATTTTGACATTTGTGGTCAAAAAGGCAAACACAATGACGGAATTGAGGCATGCCTACTATATTCGCCACCGTCTTCATCGATTTGTAATGATCGGTGGGATTTTGTTGCTCGTAACCGGTTTATGGATGGGGTTCCTGCATCCGTATCTTTTTGAAAAAGGTTGGTATATTGTAAGTATTTTTTTATTTTTAATCGTATTGGGTGCGGGGCCAGTATTATTAGCGCCGCGTTCGAAACCGATTAAAAAGTTACTGGCTGAAGCCAATACAGAGGAAATTCCTCCCGAATATGATGAACTATCGAAAGGCTTATTTTTTTATGAACGATTGACGAATATTCTTTTGTTTATCGTTATTGTATTAATGGTTTTAAAACCTTTTTAGTTTATTTTCACCTATTTTTAGTTTTGACGCATTTAACTGAGTATTATTCAATTGTTATATAATGAACTCAAGATAGGGGGTTGGGACTTCACCCCCATATTTTTTAGTTGATACTTATCTTTCAGGCTTTGCAGTTCTTAATACCAAAGTTTATTCCATACAAGCTAATTCACCACATCTAAATATTCTTCCAATGTTACTTGCTTCTCCATAATTTCTTTAGCTGCCTTTTTTCCGACAAATCGTAAATGCCACGGCTCATATTGGTATTGAGTAATTTCTTCTTTTCCTTCTGGATAACGGATAATGAACCCAAATTCATGAGCGTGTTGCTTAATCCATTCTCCTTCTTTTGTATTTCCAAATTCAATCACAAGCTTAAAATCGACATCTGGGGACGTGACATCCATTGTTAGACCACTTTGATGTTCGCTCTCGCCAGGCCTTGCACTAAAATTATTGGCCGCTTCCTCGCCGTGTTGTTTTACATTGGAAGCAAATATTGCATCCTGCCTTTGATACGAACGATAACCAGATTGGGCGAATAAATCGAGCCCAGCTTCGTCGGCTGCATTAAACATGTCTTCCAAAGCTTCAGCCGCTACTTTACGCATCTGTTTTTTCGGTAAATCTTCCGTAAAAGGAAAACGCACATTAGGAATAACCAAATCGTGTGGGAGATAGTCGCTTGGCAGTGCGTGCGTTTTATTAATCAAAGCCAATACTTCATACGGGTTTTCAATGACTGGCATCCATTTCTCGGGGTGTTTCGGTGGTGGAAGTTTGAAACCGGGTTCAATGGACTTGTCACTTTGAAAAAATGCATCCAGGTTGTTTTTTGTTGTTTCATCATAGATGCCTGTTACGTTAAGCCCTTTCCGTTGCCATTGAAAATCGGTCAATGCCCATATTGTCATTTTGTCAAAAATAGCTGTTTTATTTATTGAATAACCGATAGCATTAAGCCCTTTTTGTAATTGCTTAACATCCTCACCTTCATCTCCTTTTTGCAAGAAAACTCCGGGAAATTTGTAAGAAATATCTTCAGATGGCTTGGAAACGGGTTCAGAATTGGCATTGTTTGTTTCGTTAGAATCGTTTTCATTTACCGGTGATAGGTTGTTATTCTCATTCCAACTGCATGCTGTAATAATAAAAAAGAGAAAGATCAGCAGCATCCAGGCTGTTATTTTTTTAATCATTTTAATAGTTCCTCCATTGTGTTTGCCAGTGGGCCATAAATAATTTTCTCAAACCAGTGGATGAAAAGCAACATGAAAAATTACCCGTATCTTTCTCGTATAAGGAAATTTGTTATTCCATAAAGGTTTCAGTTAAAATAAACGTAGTGTTGTAATTATTAGGAGGGAAAAAAATGAGTTATATCGTGACGGAAAGCTGGCTGAAAGATAAATTGAACGAAGAAAAAGCAGACATCGCTGTACTTGATGTTCGCTTTAATATGGGCGATCCTGAGGCAGGAAGACAAGCGTATTTAAAAAGCCATATTCCAGAAGCTTTTTTCCTTGATATCGATACCGATTTATCCGGAAAAGTTGAAAAGCATGGTGGAAATCATCCGTTGCCGAATATGGATACCTTGGCTGAAAAGTTAGGTTCGATCGGCATAGATAAAAATACTACAATTGTTATTTATGATGGCGGTAGTGATATGTTTGCTGCTCGTGCTTGGTGGATCCTCCATTATATGGGACATGAAGATGTTTATGTTTTGGAAGGCGGATGGAAAAGTTGGCTTGCAGCAGGAAATGAAGTGACCGATGTTCTTCCAGAACGTACCCAAAAAGTTTTTCACCCAAACGTCCGTAAAGAGTCCGCTGTTCATATGGAAGATGTGCGCGAGAAAATGAGAGAAAAAAGTGCTATTTTACTTGATTCCCGCTCCGCAGATCGATATGCAGGAAGAACAGAACCGTTGTACACAAAAGCTGGCCACATTCCCGGTGCAAAAAATTACTTTTGGAAGAATGTTTTACATTCCGAGGGAAATTGGAAAAGTAAAGAGCAGCTGGAGGACTACTTCTCCGACTTGCCAAAAGACGAAGAAATCATTGTCTCGTGCGGCTCCGGCATTTCCGCGTGTCCGAATATTCTTGGTTTGAAAATGGCCGGGTATACCAATGTAAAATTATATCCGGGAAGTTTCAGTGATTGGATATCCTATGATGAAAACGATTTAGAAACGAAAGAAGAATAGAAGATGGCTTTAAAAAACAGATGTGCATGGGTAACCGATGATACCATTTATATACAATATCATGATGAGGAATGGGGAATCGTGTCTTCATTATCTTTTAACGATTGTTATTTGTTTGAAATGCTTTCCTTGGAAGGTGCTCAAGCTGGTTTGAGTTGGATTACGATATTAAAGCGCAGGGAAGCATACCGTAATGCATTCGATCAATTTGATCCAGAAGTAGTCAGTAATTACCCAGCGGAAAAAGTGGAGCAACTATTGGAAAACGAAGAAATTATCCGGAATAAGCAAAAAATTTTGTCCGTTATTACGAATGCAAAAGCATTTTTGGGCATTCAACAAGAGTATGGTAGCTTTTCAGAATACATTTGGGCATTTGTTGATGGAGAACCGATCATTAATCATTGGGAAACTTTCAGTCAAGTGCCTGCTTCCACAAAACTATCGGAACAAATAAGTAAAGACCTTAAAAAGAAAGGATTTAAATTTGTTGGGCCCATTATTTGCTATTCTTTTATGCAAGCAATTGGTATGGTAAATGATCATACGAAGGACTGCTTCCTCTATCAGGAAAAGGATAAAGATTAACAGGAGAAAAAGCTGGGACAAACCTAAATCGTTCCACGCTAAAGACGAACGATTATAGAAAAGTAAATAATAAAAGTTACTTTACCAAAGGTTGGATCTCTATACGTAAATGATGTAAACTGTGACGTAAATTTGAATAGTGATTTCCTACCGCTCCGAAAATATATTTCGCTTTCCGCCTGAAGTGGAAATCAACTGAAATTACGTCGCAGTTTATGGACAATTAGATATAAAATTTGTGAAAGCAGTTTAGAAAATCTACCAAAAGGAAAAATCCGAACTGATATAAATTCTTCTTATTGAAGAATTTTGAATCATCGTTCGGATTTCTCTTTTAATATAATGTACTTGTCCCAGCTTGCTTCCGTGCTAACAACTTTATAATCGAAATACGCGAATTTCTTGATTTAATTGTTCTGCTAGTTTTGCCAATTCATTTGCGCTATTTGATACTTCATCCATAGAACTGGATGTTTGCTGAGACGAAGCAGCAGATTGTTCCACTCCGGCAGCAGCTTCTTCGGAAACAGAAGCAATCTCTTCAATAAGCCCATTCATTTCATTACTATTTTCGGAAATATCCTTTAAATTAGTTGAAATGATTCCAATTTTAGTTGCCATTTCTGAGATGGAGTTATTAATTGTTTCGAAGCTATGTCCGGTTTTTTCAATTTGGTTTGTCCCTTCTTTTACTTCTTTATATCCTTTACTCAAAGAATCAACAACATGGTTCGTTTCCGTCTGAATATTGGTGACGATTCCAGTAATTTCAGAAACGGAGGAAGCGACTTGTTCTGCAAGCTTTTTTACTTCATGCGCTACAACAGCGAACCCTTGACCATGTTCACCAGCTCTAGCTGCCTCAATGGCCGCGTTTAACGATAGCAAGTTTGTCTGGTCGGCAATATCTTTAATAACAGAGACGAGATTGGAAATCTCAGCTGATTGTTTATCAAGTCCTTGAACTTTGTTTACTGCATCTGAAACAATCGAATCAATACGATTCATTTGATTCACCGATTCTTTCATTAAATCCGTTCCTTCTGTTGTTAATTGCAGAACATTATCTGATGTCATGGCGACTTCTTGTCCATTTTTTTCAGAAGCAATAACACTTTGTACAAAGTCACTCATTTTTTCCGACAGTTCAGACGCACTGTTCGCCTGTGTTTCCGAGCCTGAAGACAGTTCTTCCATTGTTGTCGCAATTTGTTCACTGCCTTCCTTAACCTCGTTTGCTGATTGATTTAATCCTTCACTTCTTGACGAAACAGATTCCGAAGCGTCTGTTACTTTCAGCAAAATGTTGCGGATATTGTTTTTCATATGGTTTACGGCTTGGGCAAGTTGTCCGATTTCGTCTTTCCCTTCGTAGTTCATGGATGGGACCGATAAATTTCCATCTGCTACTTCCGTAGTTACGTGAACGACTTTTTTTAAATTGGAGGATACGCCTCTACTAATAAGCAGCATCACGATAATTCCTAAAATAATGGCACTCGCATTAGCAATTACTAAAACAATAACACTATTGTCAATGCTTGAATTTGCACTTTCGACGGATGTGCCTTGCTCTTGATTTACCACATCAATTAATTCATTTACTACTGATACACTCGTTGTTTTCAATGCGCTAATTTTTATTTGGCTAAGCAGAAGCTCTGAATTGTCTTCTTCGTTAATCGAGTGCACAATTTTATTTAAAAAGATATTGTTTATTTCTTCATTGTTATCTGTGATTCGTGAGAAAAGTGTTTTATTTCTGCTGTCAGTAAAAATAGGTTTAAGCTTGATTAGTAAATCACTAAGTTCGGCGCTGCTTCCTTTAAAACGTTCGATATGCTGCTTATCTTCTGTAAGTAAAAAGTTGGCAACCTCTGCATCTTTTGTTTGAATAAGAAGCGCTACTTGTGCCATATCAATTGTTTGTGTGCTTTTTTCGTCGATAAAAGCAATATCCTCTTCAGCCACAGACAATTGAAAAAATACTACAACTCCGGCTGCTAAGAACAAAAAGGCTGTGATAAGAAAGGATAGTAAGTATTTCCGGCCAATCGTAATGTTTTTCCAATTAAACAATCGGAATTTTGACTTACGATTTCCTGCTTTTCCGGTATTCTGTTTGTAGTTTTTAGAATTGAACTTTTTTTTCTTTTTCTTCATATGTATTCCCCACCTTACTATTTTGTAGCGCAGTCGTTATGAAACTGCTGAAACTTTGCTGAAAAGAACAGATGAAATAGCCGTCTGGATATACTGGCTGCTAGCAGCAGACAGACAGACGAAGACTTTTAATTATAGTGCTTGTTCTAATAAGAAGGATATAAGCACGCCAGATCAACGTAATTTTTATCGGGCTTTTTAAACGATTTTTATATGCTGAAATTATACTCTACTCTTTTACTATATCGGCCATATGATAAAAGTATTAAGTCTTTTGGATGAATATTTTGCGGAAAGCAACAAATGATGCGAATGTTTGAATGCACAAAAAAAGCTATTTACGTTTGGTATAAATAGCTGTTTTTTCAGTAGGGGTAGTTCCGAAAATAATAAAAAGTAATAAATAAGAAGTGATATGTTATACGCTTTTCATAGTTTGAATACTGTAATTTCCATATTTAGTTGTTCTGCCAATTTTGAAAGCTCATTAGCACCATTAGATACTTCATCCATTGAACTAGATGTCTGTTGAATCGAAGCTGCTGCTTCCTCGACGCCAGCTGCTGCTTCTTCGGAAACAGAGGCCACGTCCTCGATTAAGTTATTCATGCCATTACTATTATCAGCAATTTCCTTAAGGTTTTTCGAGATAGCAACAATTTTCGTCACCATGTCTGAAACGGAGTTATTCACCATCTGAAAGGTTTTCCCAGTTGCTTCGATTTGGTTTGTTCCAGTTCGTACTGCCTTATAACCAGTGTTCAGTGACTCAACGACATCATCTGTTTCTGTTTGAATATTTGTGACAATCCTTGTAATTTCTGATACAGAATCAGTCACTTGCTCAGCCAACTTTTTCACTTCATTGGCTACAACTGCGAAACCTTTCCCATGCTCACCAGCTCTAGCGGCTTCGATTGCTGCGTTTAGGGAAAGTAAGTTAGTTTGATCAGCTATATCTTTAATAACGAGAACAAGTTTGGAAATTTCATCAGACTGCCGGTCAAGACCTTGCACTTTTTCAACCGATTCGGCAACAATCTGGTCAATGTAATTCATTTGATTGACAGACTGTGTCATTAATGTACTTCCCTCTGACGTGAGTTTAAGCACATTATCGGAAGATGCTACAATCTTTTGGCCACTTCTTTCCGAATCATTTACTTTTGCGGCAAAGGCACTCATGTTTTCTGAAAGTTCGGTTGCCCGGTTTGCCTGGGTTTCTGCACCGGTCGATAGTTCTTCCATAGTTGTGGAAATTTGAATGCCGCCTTGGTTTACTTCATGAGCAGATTGCGTTAAATCTTCACTGCGGTCGGAAACCGTTTGGGAAGCGGCTTTCACTTTAAGTAAAATACCTCGTATGTTTGCTTTCATTGTATTGACTGCTTCTGCCAGTTGGCCTATTTCGTCTTGGCCAGAATAATCCATTGGTTCGACAGCGACGTTTCCGTTTGCGACTTCACTTGTGATCGATACAACTTTCTTTAAATTAGCTGCGATACTGCGGCTTACAAGGACCATTAATAGTACGCCAAGACCGATTGCGACAAGATTAGCAATAATTAATATTACTATACTGTTGTATAGGCTGCTTTTAGCACTTGTGACAGCATTTTCTTGTTCCTTTTCAACAATGCTAATTAACTTGTCTGTCAATTGTACTGTTGATTCTCGTAATGAACTGGATACATTCCGGATCGCATTGGCTTTATATGCTCGATTGGTAAAAATAGCATCGATAATTTCATCGTGGAACATTGTATCAATTCTTTTATTATTTTCTTTAATTTCCTTAAATATTTCTTTCTGTTTAGTCGTACGCATATAGCTGTCAACGTTACTTTCCAATTCGGAAAATGTTTCACTGAGTTCATCATATGCTGTAATATATTTCCGCTCTCCAGTAATGATAAAATCGGCAACTTGCATGTCTTTTGATTGTACGATCTTCGCTAGATTTGTAATTTCCTCCGACCGCAAACTTTCTGATTCAATAGTTTTCAAATCTCGTTCAGCTACACTTAATTGAAAAAATACAATCACCCCTGCTGTAAAAAATAGCATCGCAGCAAGGATAAATACAGTTAAATATTTACGGGATATCTTTATGTTATTCCATGATAACTTTCCCATGAACTTTCCCAATGAATAGCCCCCTTTAATAAACTGAATCATTATATCTATATTTAAATTATTATCGCATGAATATTATGTAAATTCAATCTTATCAAACTTATATACCGTTACAAAAGAACTATTAAAATGAAAGTTAATGAAAATTCAACTTATTAAAGAAGGGAAATTTAACTAATAGAAGGAAAATAAACAATTATAGCGAATGAATAATGTTATATATAGTGGTTCTTTTTTCCTTTTTAATGGTTTGTGTGCTTTCTATTACTGTGATAGATTGAAATATAGATATACTATGTCAGAATAATTAAACACTTTATCAATTGATTTTTTTACATGTCTTATTATTGTTAAAAGGTTATGTGAGGTACATGTTGCCTATACTTCTTATATAAATTCATTTACATAGAATTAAATAATTGTTACGAATAAGCATTACGCTGACAGGGGGAAGAAGATGCAGTACATGGAACGAGGATCTGCTTCAATTCATTACGAATGGATGGAAACAGATTCAGGTTATGCAGCAGATACTATTGTTTTTGTACACGGATTGGGATTGGATATGCATTCCTGGGAATTTGTACTCCCCTATTTCCGGGAAAAATACGATATCATCCGTTATGACTTAAGAGGACACGGAAAGAGTGATTCGGGACAAGAAAATTTAACGGTTGAATTATTAAGTGATGACTTGCACTTTTTACTTTCTGAATTGGAAATTGATTCTTTTCATATTGTTGCACAAGGGTTTGGGGGATTTATCGCTGTCCAGCTTGCCGGCAAGAAGGTGAACGCCTTGAAAACAGTTACGTTAATGACAGTGCCCTTATACTATCCGAATGACCTTGGAGAGCAGATCGTTAATCAGCGGAAATCACTCGTTTCTAATGACGATACGATGATCAAGCTAGCAAGTGAAGTAGAAAAAAGTGCTTGCTTTATACCTTCTACAAAGAAGCTAAATACACTGTACAATGCCTATCATCAAGTTTCACCTAATGTATATTTTCAACTATTTCACCCACAGTTTGGAAAAGATACCATTCCATTACTAAGAGAAGTAAGCGTCCCTTTTTTGCTGTTATCCGGAGCAGAAGATAATGTTTATCCGTCAGAATTATCCAATATGAGTTTAAATTTCATACCAAATGGCAGGCATTATACGGTACCGCGTGCTTCCTTTCTCATTCAATTTGATCAACCGAAAATGATGACAGACTTAATTACACAGTTCATTACAAATAGTAAGGAAGATGCTTTTTCTGCTCAATCAACAACACAATACAAAAATCAACTGACAACACAAATGTATAAGGAATACTTTTTCCAAGAAAAGACAGAAAATGAACAGTCGGATCTAATTACTGTAAATATTATGAATGGATTCCACGTTGAAATAAATAATGAAAAGATTATTCAAGGCTGGGGGAAAAGAAAAGCAAAGCAATTGCTTGTTTACCTTGTGATAGCAAAAACGACTACTCGAGAGGAAATTTGTGATATCTTCTGGCCAGATACACATCTTGAAAGTGCAAAAAACAGACTCCGGGTTTCATTACATTATTTAAGGACTTTACTGCAACCAAGTCATGAGACAGACATTATTTTTGCAGATCGAGAGCATGTTAGTTTACGAACAAACGTGCAATGTGATTTTGTTGAACATAGGCATAAAATAATAGAAGCTCAGAATGTCGAAAACTCGACGATAAAAGCTGAATTATACATCAATTTATTGAAAGAAATGGTGAGAAATCCGTTGCCTGGATTATTTGAAGAATGGTTTCTTGACTTACGCCATCGCGTTGAAAAAGAGTGGGCAGATATGGCTTTGTTTCTCGCAGATTTTTTTGAAGAAAAGAAAGAGTATAAAAAAATGCTTCATTACTTGCGACTGGCCTTAAATCATTATATGGATGATCCTGTATTAACAAAAAGGTATGAAAAGTATGTAAGCACAGTCATATTTAGTGAAGAATAAGCTGCCATCCGGTGGCTTTTTATTTTTTGTTATACCTTTTGGTGAGTCACGTTTTTAAACAGCAGATTTGCTTAATGAATATTTTAACTATTTTTTACTTTGTGTAATGATCCTGTAACGATAAAGAACGTAAGCTATTACTAGCCTTTATAGTGTGTATTGTTGTAAACAAAGTATCGTTTTAAGGAATGAAAGAGGTGTGGTAGCGTGGCAAATAAAACGCAAACAATGCTTGATCAGGAATGGGTTGCACTTCTATTACAAGCAAAGCTAGAAGGAATCAGCATAGAGGAGGTGAAAGACTTTCTGCGTAACGAACAGTCAGATTTTGAAAAAAGTAGTTAATAATGCTGCTTCCACGACTTAATGAAAAGTCTTTGGGATTACATAAACATAAATGGATGAAAAGCATTGGAATGTAAATATCGGATTACTCTGATTTTTACAGCATCGTTCTTTTTGGTGATTTGCAAAATAATCATCTTCACTTGTTAAAAGATTTATAAAATCTATAGTCGTTTACTTAGATTATATCTAAATTAATTTAATGGAATTTTAACATACTGTTTAACATAACCAATTCAGGTTTAAAAGTCTTATTAATGATGTGTTGCTATTACAGATAACAATCTATAGAAGGGGATTGGGTCTGGAGTTTGACGGAGTTGTAGATCTGTGTGGAGGAGAAGGTTTGGGCAGAAAGCGACCGGGAAATGGGGAGTGTCTTCCAACTATCACTTCCTGTCTACGAGGCATGAAGGAGAAGATCTTTTGACAGTTCCCTCACATTATTCCTTCTCAGCAAAACGATACCCTGTACCGCGGACGGTTAAAATGTATTGCGGGTTTGTTAGATCTTCTTCAATTTTTTTCCTTAAGCTGCTAATATGAACCATAACAGTCCGTGTATCGCCTAAGCTGGATTCCTCCCAAACCCTTTCATACAGTTCTTCTACCGTGAATACACGCCCTGGATGTTTGGCCATATAAGCTAATAAACGAAACTCTTTGGATGAGAGCTTTACTTCGTTTTGATCGATTAGAACTTTATGTCGGTAAAAGTCAATTTCCAGGTTATTAAAGTGCATGGCTTCTTCCGGGGCTTGTTCTACCTCAGTATAGTAACGTTTTCTCCGTAAATGGGATCGAACACGTGCAACTAACTCTCTTGGGCTGAACGGTTTTGTCACATAGTCATCAGCGCCAATCGTCAAGCCAATTACTTTATCCATCTCTTCCGCTTTGTTGCTAATAAAAATAATGGGAGTAATTGACGTTTTACGAATTTCCCTGCACACTTCAATACCATCTAATTCAGGTAGTAAAACATCGAGCAGAACGAGGTCGGGTGCCTCTTTGTGAAATTGCTTAATACCTTCCGTACCTGATCGGGCCTCAATGATATGATACCCATCGTTTTTCAAGTAAAGTTTGATGAAATCCCGAATATCCGGATCGTCTTCCACAACAAGTATTTTATTGTTCATATTCCCCCGCCTTTTCTGTAATGGCATCCTGACAAGCTCTATTATATTAAAGTATACCTTATTTGACGGAATTATCATACACCTTCATCTCGCGTGTTGAAAGAGATTCGGTATATGAAAGAAGTCAGTTTTGGATATGGGGGTATTATGAAATAAAGTTAAGGAGCTTCATGATCTAATGTGCGATATCAATTAATTTTTCCCTTTTCCATCTCCAAATAATGATCATTATTACGAGTACTATAAGTAGTCCATAAACCAATGGTGCAAAATAAATCGGATGGCTAATATTCGTTACATTAGAAATTAAATAAGGAAGCAAAAACCAAAATAGTAAAATGGCAGCAGGAATTTGTACTCCGGCCAACGCTAAATAATTCGGTGAAATCCGTGATAGTATAGCCGTTAATATGGCTACGGTAATCCCCAATACATAAACCAATAATACAGTGAGAATTATGTATTGAATAAATGTTAAATCAAACCAAAATACACTTGGGTGAAATACCGAATTGATATTTAATCCGAAAAACATACCAACGTCGTTTTGTGAATATAAAACAAAGAAGGCCGTTAAAATGAAAGTAATCATAAAAAAAGATGCGATAAGCCCGGCATACAATTTTCGCACAAATACATGTCGTCCTGTTTTTGACGTATATTGTAAATAAATGAGATTGTTTTTTCGATCTCGCAAATATAATGGAGATAGTATAATCATCGTGCTTAATAAAATAATAATTGTAACGTTTGTAATTAAGGTATTATAGTTCATAAACACTAAACTAGGAAATGGACTGACACTTTCGGACACTTCTTTTAGTCGTCTATTCTGCTTCTCGTTTGTTGGACCTCCATAGGTACGATCATTATGATAGCCACTATTTTCATACCTTTCCATTAGCCATTCTCTTGCCTGTATTTCCCAAAAAACATCCACTTCCTCTTTGAACATCACTTGACTGTTGAGATTAACTAATTTCTCACTTCCACTACCCATATCCATGTTTTGGAATTCTTCATAACTGGTAATTCCTGCTTCAGCAAATGCATCCTTTGATTTGAGGTATTGAGTTGCTGTCTCGATATCTTCTTCATACTGTTCTTTAAATAATTTATATTCACTTTTGTCCATGTCTTCACCAAACTGTTCAACCATCTTGACACTTATATTATATGTATCTGTTGCAGGTCTACCGTTTGGGAAATGCGTAAATTCAAATTCTAACAACATACTGTAAAGAATAAACCCTACTATCCCTAACAAAACTAATAATTTGAAGGTGAATATTTTTTTTAGTTCATAGCCTATCAATCTCATTACTTTTCCCTCCTAGCTAAGCGTGGATTTTTTGAAGTATTTCAAGCTGACAAGGCATAAAATGAACGATAGAACAATCCAAATCAGTACCGTATATAATTCCATATATTTAAAAGAAAAGACACTCCATCCTATGAACCACAGATGTGGGTTCAGGATAAGGTTGAACGGGGTCATTCCTGCAATAAATAAAAGATTGCTATTTGTAGGAACAAAACCTTGTATGACCACACCCAATCCTAGTAAAATACCGAATGCTAAGAAAACGACATAACTATTTTTCACCCATACAGAAATAATGAATGTGATCAGCGTAAAGATTAGCTGACAAATATAAACTAAAACAATTGCAGCGATCACGTATTGACCAAACGACATCTTCCACCAGGAGATGTATGGAAAGTCGTATTCGATATTGAAATAACTACTTATCGGCACATTCCATAAGCCAGCATAGTTAAATGTTACAAAAAATCCAATCAAGGTTAGCCCTAATATAATGGTCGTTATCATCATACTTGCTGTAATAGATGACCAAAGTTTATCTTTCGCAAGTTTTCTCCCGCGTTTTGCGGAATAAGCAGTGAGATGCGTTTTGTTTTCAAACTCGTAAACAGTTAAAAATCCAGTAATAAGTACACTTAAAATCATGGCTTCAAAAATAATAAACCGAAATATATTTTTAAATAATAGAGAATGCATTCCATGTGCTTTCCCATGGAAAAAAAGAGTTTTATGTTCCCCATTAAGGATTAATTGATTAAACCGGTCTTCAAGTTGAGCAAATTGATTTCTAACGGTAGTTGCTGCTTCTCCGGTAATTCCATACTTTTGTATTTCCTGCTCTGCAACAGCAGAGACGTCTATATTTTCATAGTATTCATCAATTTCCTGTGCATTGGAATAGTAGTTTTCAAGTACCAATACCTCGATCATTGATTCCATTTCTTTTTCTGTAAATAATTCTTCTCTATTAATAGAACCGTCCTCAAAAAAAGAAGCTGCACTATCGTATGTTTTCGACGTTTTTTCACTAACCGTTTCATTCATTTCTACGATGTGCGAATCATAATACGTTTGGAAATCACTCATCATATTACCGTGTATTTTGTACCCTAATTGATCAACAGTTTCTGTCAAAACGGCTAATTCGCTTTTAAAGTAGCTATTAGTATATAAATAAAAGAAGTTAAATCCGATAAATAAGATAAGTAGAGCATAAACGACTGGTGAAGTAAATGCCTTTTTTAGTTCAAGATTTCGGATGCTTATTTGTTCTTTCATATTTTATTCCGCCACTTCATCTTGATAGGTATAAAGGAAGACATCTTCAAGGCTAGGATTCACCTTTTCCCATTGCGGATCCGGCTTCCCATCCGCTATAAATCTGATTTTGAGTTTTCCTGCTTCTTGTTTTTCCGATAGAGAAAGATATCTTTTTCTGAATGAAATGGCTCCCTCATGGTTCATTTCTGTTTCGTACACGAGTCCTTTTAGGATATTGCATATATTTGTAATACTGTCTTTATAAAGGATTGTTTTATCCTTTATCATAATGATCTCATTTGCTATCGATTCAACGTCTGGTACGATATGGGTCGATAGTATAACGATCCGATCTCTGGCAAGGTCTGTTAGGATGTTCCGGAATCTCACTCTTTCTTTCGGATCAAGACCTGCAGTTGGTTCATCTAAAATAAGTATTTTCGGGTCATTCAATAAAGCTTGAGCAATTCCAACCCGTTGAATCATCCCTCCGGAAAATTTCTTCATTTTTTTGTTTGCGACATTTTCCAGTGCTACAATTTTCAATAGGTCATTGATTTTCGTTTTAACTGTAGACTTTTCTAAACCTTTTAGTGCAGCCATGTAATGTAAGTATTGTTTCGGACTGGAGTTTTTGTAATACCCGAATTCCTGTGGCAAATAGCCTAAGATATCACGGTAACTCTCATCGAGCTTGATAATTTCTCTACCGTTATATAGAATTTCCCCTTTGCTCGGAAAAATTAATGTTGTCAGCATTTTAATTAAGGTAGTTTTCCCAGCCCCATTCGGAGCCAGAAGCCCATAAACACCATTCGTAAATTCCAGATTAATATCCTTTAAAGCTTCAAATTTGCCAAAGTTCTTATTTACATTCGCTACAGTTAACATGTTAAACAACCCCTTCCGAATTCCTATAAGTAATTAGTTTTTTTAGATTTTTGATATAAAGCCAAACGAATACAGCAACAAAACCGATATAAATGTACATTGGTATATTTATAAGAATTGTTTTATAAACTTCCTTACTATAAAAAACAAATAAAAAATTAATTGCCAGCCAGCCGAAAATAAAGCTATATTTTGTAAAGTTGGATTGCATTTTTGTTAAAGCAAATAAGAATGCTGTAGAAAATAGAAATAGTGATACTGTTGAAAGGCTAAAAGCCTGTAAAAAATTAATCTTCTGATAAGAGACAGAAAGAACCCCAATAATGATTCCATTTATCCCAAGACAGATTAAACTAAAGACAAGCATGCGAAAGGCTGCCAGTTGAAATACATTATACTTACACGTCATCTCCACTTCATAGGTATTGTTTTGTTTTAATTTATACAGCGAAAGAACGGAAAGCGTTAAATAAATAATAGGCGAGAAGATAAAAATCCAAGCATGAATTTTCCCGTCGAGTTGATGTAAAAATTCCGCCTTAAAACTAAAATAAACAAATACAGCTACCAGTAACACGGTAATATAGAACAATTCCATTGCATCTCGAAAAATAAATTTAAGTCCTATCTGCTTATACATTTGTTTTAGATAAGAGAAGAAGGATATTTTTACAGGCATTCCAGTAGAAACAATGTAATTTATTTGTTCATGAATCGTTTGCTCATCGGGAAAGTCAATATAAAACTTATCTTTCTTCATTTTCCTCATCCTTTAGTTTCTTTTTTATCTTTTTTATCTTTTTTATCATAGAATAATACTTTGTTTTTACGGTGGACTGTGGGATTTCTAGTAAGTTGGCGATTTCTAAAAACGTATATTCACCGAAAAACTTCAGTCTGAAAATTTGCTGTGTTACGGTATCGAGCCTATTTACGATATGAACGATTTCCTCTATATCTTGTTTGTATTCTAATAAAACAGTAAAGTCTTTTTTGCTAACAATACCATCTGTATCCTCTATATAAATCGAAGTACTTTGTTTGTAATATTTTGAGCGATAGAAGTCCACGATACGATTGGTTGTAAGTTTATAAAGCCAAGTTCTAAAAGACGCTTTCTTTTCATCAAATGAATGGAGTGACTGGAGCATACTTATAAACACCTCTTGGGTAATATCCAAAGCCAATTCCTTATTTAACATTTGCTTGTAAATATATCCATAAATTTCCTTATAGTACTTAGAAATTAATTTGTTCGCAGCTGGTTCACTTTGTCGTGTTATTATTTGTTTTATATACTTGGTATCTTTTTGCATCAATCAACGCCCACTTCATTTAAATAAATCTATTCATTCTTGTATTCGTAATAAATTAGAAAATAGTTTGTTTTATGATGAATAATTTTACAAGAAATACATTATAAGTGCATTTAGATACATGAGCAGCGGAGAAACAAGCCAACGAAGTGATTCGCCGCTAATAATTTGGTGACTTTTTGAATAACCTCTATAAATAATTTTAAAGGAGTGCTTAAAATTGAGCCACATTCTATTAAAATACAAAAATCCCCTTTCAGTTTTGTCTGAAAGAGGATTTAACACTTTAATATTTAATTGTCCAACCGACTCATCATGAAGAATCCAATATAGAATGTTAATTAGTTAGTGCGGGGCTTACCCGACTCTCTGAACTCTGTTTGGTTGAATAATTCTTTTCAATGCTGCTTTTTCTTCTTGGTTCAACGGTACTAGTGGCAGACGAACACTGCCAACATGGACTCCGTTCATATTTAAAGCTTCTTTCACTGGTGTTGGGCTTGGTGCCGCAAAGAGTGCATTCATTATTGGCAGTAACTCACGGTGAAGTTTTGCTGCGTGTTGCACATTACCGTTTTTAAAGTTTGTTGTCATTTCTTGCATTTCATTCCCGATAACATGAGCTGCAACTGATACGATACCAACCCCGCCAATCGATAGAACTGGTAATGTTAAACCGTCATCACCACTGTAAAGAAGAAAATCCTCTGGTGTACGGCTAATAATTTCCGCCATTGCATCCAAGTCACCGCTCGCTTCTTTTACGGAAAAGATATTTTCAATAGAAGATAAGCGCACAATTGTATCGACACTCATGTTGACCGCACTTCTTCCTGGTATATTATACAACATGACCGGAAGGGAAGTAGCTTCTGCAATTGTTTTGAAATGCTGGTATAAACCCTCTTGAGAAGGCTTGTTGTAATAAGGTGTAACAAGCATAATGCCATCGACACCGATATCTTCTGCTTGTTTTGTTAAGCTAATCGACGCTCTCGTATTATTTGATCCTGTACCTGCAATAACAGGAATTCGACCGTTTACCGTTTTTACTACAAAACGAAATAAATCCAGTTTTTCTTCATGTGTCAATGTCGGACATTCTCCAGTTGTACCTGCCACAACGACTGCATCTGAACCATTTGCTATCAAATGATTTACTAAGTTTCTTGTTGCGTTAAAATCAACATCTCCATCACGATCGAATGGTGTAACCATTGCTGTAATTACTTGACCAAAATTATTCATTCCATAACACCCTTTTTTTAGTATTTTTAGAGGTGATCTGGGCTGATGTAATCGTAAGCACAAAAAAGCAGCAGTGAACGGCTTCACTGCTGCTTTAGAAACAAATTATGATTAATGTTTCCGTGCATAAGGTAGCCCTCCATATAGTTTCCTATATGACAGTCCTGCATTTGTTCAATAGCAGACCCAGCTTCAAGAACATGAGTATTCTCGTCGCTTCGGCAAATTCCCCTTTCCACAAATATCGTCGGATCCCAGTGTCCTCAACTTGTGTACTGATGGTTTTTGCTCCTCTATCCTCAATTTCAAAATAAAATTTGAAATAGGAATTTATTTAATTGATTCCTAGTATAGCAGACGATGAAAATGATTACAAGGATAAAAATAAAATTTATTTTGATAATAAACATATTAGGGTGAAATATTATAGGGGAACAAGCCGATTAATTGTTGCATTTGTCGATTTGCTTTCAATATACGAACAAAGCAAGTAAACTGTGAATAAAGTACTTTTTCTGGAAAACTGAGCGGAAAAACCAGTCTGAAAAGTGATCCATAAATTAAAAACAGCTTGCTTTAGACTAATTAATATAGAAGAAAAAGGATGTGCTCGTATGGGAACAGAGATTAATCAAAGAAAAACGGAACATATTCGCCTTTGTCTAACGGAGAATGTAGAGGGTGTGAATAAAACGACTGGTCTGGAAGGGATAGCGTTCATTCATAATGCGCTGCCTGAGATAAATTTTGCGGACATTGACATACATACGGAATTTTTAAATAAAGAGCTAAAAGCGCCTTTTTTAGTAAGCTCCATGACAGGCGGTTCAGAATTGGCGACAGAAATTAATATAAATTTGGCCAAGGCTGCAGAGGAAAAAGGCTGGGCAATTGCACTAGGATCTACACGTGCCCTGTTGGAAAGTGATGCACATAAAGATTCTTTTTTAATCCGAAAGCATGCTCCTACCGTACCGTTAATTGCGAATTTGGGTGCAGTACAATTGAATTACGGTTATGGAGCTGAAGAATGTCAGCGGATTGTTGATTTAACAGAGGCTGATTCACTCGTGCTTCATTTAAATAGTTTGCAGGAGGTCGTTCAAGACGGCGGAGATTTGAATTTCGATCAGTTGCTTTTCAAAATAGAAAAGGTATGCCAATCTGTTACTTTTCCTGTAGGGGCAAAAGAAGTCGGATTTGGAATCGATGGAACTGTTGCTGAAAAACTATTTACCGCAGGAGTTTCGTATATTGATGTTGCTGGTGCAGGAGGCACGTCATGGAGCCAAGTCGAAAAACTGCGCACGCAGGATCCTTTACGGGAGGCGGCAGCGGAGGCCTTTAATGCTTGGGGAATACCGACGAAAGATTGTATTGTTTCCGTGCGAAATCACTTGCCTAGCATTCCGGTTGTTGCAAGTGGTGGAATGAAAACAGGATTGGATGCAGCAAAAGCAATAACAATCGGGGCTAATGTGATTGGATTTGCCCGTCAGTTATTACAGGCAGCAACAGAATCACCGGAATCAGTAATGGAAACAATGGAGCAAATTGAGTTCGAATTAAAGATGGCGATGTTCGGAATTGGAGCAAAGTCGCTGGAACAATTAAAAAACACAAATCGTCTAACGATTATGGGGAAATCGTTATTGGATGAAAACAGCTAAGAGCATTAGTCTCTTAGCTGTTTTAAGTTCGTTTCTAATGGAATTTTTTCTTCGCAAAACGGATGATCAGATAAGGTATCCAGACAATTAAAATAAAAAAGATTGTGCTCGCCGTTAAACCTGCAAACATTTCATTAGTAATCGGGTCTTTATCCCCAAATATAACAGATACAATGAAAGTAGCGATAAAAGCCTCCACGCAAAACCGGATCATGTAATGCCAACGTAAATGCTTTCTGAACATCCAAAAATAAATAATGGAAAGAATAAATAAAAGGATAAAACCAGGAAGGGGACTTTCGGCGTTAACGAATTCCTTTTCAGCCAATATAACCGTTATATACAAACCGACTGCGTACAGTAAATATAAAACTGCCGCAATGCGAGCCCATTTGGAAAAAGGAAGCTTTTCCGGTGAAGCTTCATGTTTGTTTGCTTGTGACGTCTGGTCATTTTCCCCATCGACTTCTTCTGATTGATAAGGGACTACTTTTTCTTCTATCCACGTATTGTAAAGATCCAGCACTTGATTTTCCCATGCTCCGTTATAGTCATAAAAGATTAATAGATCTTCATTTTCAAATAAAGCTACTTTATCTTCAGAATGAACTCCTCTTATGTCATGTGCTGTATAATAAAAGGCGATTTTCGCTTCTTTAAACTTTTTCAGCCATGGATCAACCGTATGATTTTCATAAAATGGGATGGAAAGCACTTGTTTTTTATCATTCATTGTTAATACGACATAGATAATAGGTGGTCTCGTGTTTTTTGGTACTTCTTCCGTCACACCAGCTCGAGCATATGCATGATTATCCTGAAATGTATAGTTCGCCACAACGATATAGTCTATTTGATCAATAGAAATAGTGCCTTCTATGACATCTTTTGTTGTTTTATTCCACTCTTTAAATGAAAATACGTTATTTTTTAAAGAATAGGTGGAGTTATGCCGGTTTAACCAAATGTATTTTTTTATTACCCGAATCATTCCTCTTGTCATCCACCAGCCGAGAGGTATAAGGGGAATTAATAATAATAACCAATAACTTTTAAATATAAAGAATAATACGAAAGGGCCTATAATGCAGGCGATACCTAGTAAAAGCACAAACGTATAGGCTAAAAACATGTATACCCACCAAAAAGGATCCATTTTCCTTTCTGTTTGCTCCAGCCCAAGATTCAGCATAATACGTTCCCTCCAATGACAGTACATTACGTCTATAGAAAAATAGAAAACATCTTGTTACAATATATAATAACAAAAATGAAATAATTTTTGGGGGATTTATATGATACTATATCGAGAAATCTTTCTTTCTGTTTGGCATTTAATCGTAATTGGGCTAACGCTTTTTGCATTTGTTGTCATGATAATTGGCGGATATTCCAAAAAACAAGTAATTAAAACAACGATTCAGTCTGCTTTAGTTTTTTATTTGATTGTATCTTTTTTTATTGGGTATATTACATATGATGATGAGATGATGCGGCGGGATATGTTTGAAAGATTGGACGAAACATACGAAGCGCAAGGGGAAACTCAATTGCTCGTAGCTAATCTTGGCCAACAAATAAATGACAATGCTCATGCCACAATTAAAGTGTATGCAGGTAATTATCATGAATCAAAAACGTTTCAAGGGGTTTTACGTATAATAGTTTTATATGAAGATAATACGGAAGAAGAAAAAGAGTTTGATGTTTCAATCGAACCGGGCGAAAAATTGGAAGTAGACAATTATTTTTCAATAGAGCAATTTAAAAATTATAAATATCGTTTTGAACCGGAGTAGTAGATACATAAAACTGTTTAACCATAGATGTTTTTTTCCATTATTCATGGGGTAATGTTTATCAGGAGGTGAGAAACCTGACAGCGGAATATGTATAAACTATAGAAGGCTGCCAGGACTAACATATGCCTTGGACGATGAATGATTATCCATCTTCATTAAAAAACTTGGATAAAATAACAAAAATGAAAGCAATTGACATTGCGAATGCCATGGTGGATGAAGGTTATGATGAAGACAGTGCCATTCCAATCGCAACCGAGCAAGCAAAAGAGTGGGTTGAAAACGCAAGTGGTGAAGAATTAAAAAGGTTTAAAAACAATGCACAATTGACGAAGCGTTCTGAAGAAGGAAAACAATACGAAAACAATCCAGAACGCTTGGATGAAGCAGAGGAAGTTGTTGGTCATGAAAATGGCTGGGCTGTACAATCTTCAGGCGCAAAAAATGCGAGCCATGTATTTCGATTGAAAGGAGATGCTGTAGAGCAGGCGAAAGAAATTGCAAAAAATAAAGGAACAAGATTAATTGTTTACAAAAAAGATGGCTCGATTCAAGAAGAAAGAACTTTTGAGTGATACACCGAGCTCACTACGGGATAAAAAAGTAACTGTACCTTTCAGAAAGGTGCAGTTATTTTTGTTCATAAGGTCAGAAAGTATATAATTTTGTGCATAGCTGTCTAACTTAAGCGCCCAGAAACTAGGCGACTTCCCGCAGCGCCTTACAATAAGTCATCATCGATTCGCACAGCTCATCGTGATTCCTTTATCTCAGTTGCTTCGGTCCAGTCGCTACGTTTCTAAGCAGGGCGCTTGCGCTTTTCTTAAAGGAAAGAAAACGATATATGAATCATTCCCTGAAATGGTCGAATGATTCTTTGAAATGAACAAATACTAAAGAACAGAGGAGGGTTTTAAGTGGACCAAGAGTTTCAAGAGAGCAAAGATAAAAAATTCATACCGATGACGTCTATTACGAGCAGAACAGGAAAAGAAGCTGCAAACGATGTATATTATTATACGGATCAAATCGTTAATATTACGTTTATTGGGTATCCAGATCAAAAGGATTGGATACTTGTTGATGCCGGGTTACCGTATGCCACCAAGGAGATTATTGAAGTAGCGGAAAAACGCTTTGGAAATGGGAATCAGCCTTCTTGCATTTTATTAACACACGGTCATTTTGATCATACGGGTGGACTTGTCGATTTAATTAAAAAGTGGGAAGTACCCGTGTACAGTCATCCATTGGAGCATCCTTTTTTAACAGGGAAAGAAAGTTACCCTGAGCCTGATGCAACAGTGGAAGGTGGCTTACTTGCAAAGGTTTCACCGATGTACCCTGTTGAACCTGTTAATATAGAAGGAGTTATTAAACCTTTGTCGGAAATGAATCAACTGCCCGAACTGAAGGGGTGGAGATGGATTCATACACCAGGTCATTCTCCAGGTCATGTTTCTTTTTTTAGGGAGGAAGACGCTTTATTATTATCCGGGGACGCATTTATTACAGTAAGGCAAGACTCCTTATATAACGTAATGATGCAGACGCCGGAAATTAATGGACCACCTCGATATTTAACAACCGATTGGCAGCAAGCATGGGATTCGGTTAAAAAATTAGCAGATCTTCAGCCTGAGACTGTCGTTACCGGACATGGACCAATGATGCAGGGAGAGCCATTGAAGCGTGGATTAACCAAGCTTGCTGCAGACTTTGAAAGCTTGGCCATTCCCGATTATGGGAAATTTGTAGATCGGTCATTTGAAGGGAAGTACCATTAGAGAGTGTGTAATCACCGCTTACTCGGACATCTCTTAGCTAAGTTCTATCAAAATGGTACTATTTTTACTTTGCGTTCATGCTGTTCACAGCCACACAACAATGTTTTTAGATAAAATTCGAGTAAGCACAAAATTTCTGCCCCTTTTTCTACTGTGCTACAATAATGGTATGAAAATGGGAGTGGATATAATGAAAGCGGAAATTTGGATGGATTTTGTCTGCCCGTTTTGTTACATTGGCAAACGCAAATTTGAATCAGCATTGGAACAGTTCCCGTTTAAAGGAAATGTTCAAGTCGAATTTAAAAGTTATCAGCTCGACCCTTCTGCAAGCAATCATTCCAGTAAAAGCATGCACGAAGCGCTTGTTGAAAAATACAAGTTCTCCTTGGAAAAGGCGGAAGAAATGACTGCAAACATTTCAAGTCAAGCTAAGGAAGTAGGTCTTGACTTTAACTTTTCAACGATGAAGCGTACAAATTCGTTTGATGCGCACCGATTGATGAAGTATGCCCAACAACATGGAAAAGAATCAGAAATGATAGAGCGTTTATTCCATGCCTACTTCACAGAGTCGAAGCAAATCGGCAATCATGCTACATTAATTCAACTTGCAAAAGAGGTTGGACTTCAAGGGCAGGGAGTAAAAGGAGCCCTAGAGTCAAATGATTTTATAACGGCTGTCCGAAATGATCAAAAGCGCGCCAAACAAATAGGAGTTAATGGTGTACCATTTTTTGTATTCAATGAGAAGTATGCTGTATCAGGAGCTCAGCCAACTACAGCATTTACGGAAGTGTTGGAAAAAATATGGGATGAAGAACGGAAAGTTAAGGCTCAATTCAACAATATCACACCAGAAAATGCGAAAACTACTTTTTGTACAGATGGAACATGCAGTTTTGAGAATGATAAGAAATGACTGGGAGGAATTTTTATTTTCTTTCAGTCTTTTTTTGTGCAAAGAATATTCCGAAAGTTATAGACTGTTTACTGATTGATTTTATGGTTTTCACTCAAAAAATGTTTGAAAAAATTATTCACTTTCACACAGCTGCGTGAAGACTTCCCAAAGAAACTTATGGCTACACACAGCCCACCCAATGGAGTTTTGCCCCGTACAGAAAGTTTCTATTGCAACTCATTAATGTACTTCCCGCAAAAAAATAGACTTTTGTATGTTGCATCTGTTTTTCGCCTATGCTATATTAATCAATGAAACACAATTGATAATGAATCTCATTATTAATTAGAAAAAAACCAACATAATAATTATTACAAATGGAGAAGGACATAGCATGAAAATTCGTTATTTACTTATAGCATTGGCAACTTTATCTTTTTTTTCCATTTTCATCGGCGTCTCTGATCTTACTCCATTCGATTTGTTTGACCTGTCTGAGGAAAAGGCAAAAGTATTATTTGTCAGTCGACTACCTAGATTGTTCAGTATCATTATTGCGGGTGCAAGCATGAGTATTTGTGGTCTGATTATGCAACAGCTAAGCAGAAATAAATTTGTTTCCCCGACAACTGCCGGAACGTTGGATGCAGCCAGGCTTGGGGTACTCGTGTCGCTTATGATGTTTACTTCAGCTAGTCCACTTGAAAAAATACTCGTATCATTTGGATTTGCGCTTGCCGGAACATATGTATTTATGAAAATACTGGAAAGGATTAAATTCAAGGATGCTATTTTCATTCCATTGGTCGGTTTAATGTTTGGGAGTATTATTAACTCCATGTCTACTTTTTTTGCTTATAAAAATGACTTGATTCAAAACATGACCTCCTGGATGCAAGGCGATTTTTCGATGATTATGAGCGGGAACTATGAGCTGATGTTTATAAGCATTCCCACCTTGGTGATTGCTTACATCTATGCGAACAAATTTACCATTGCCGGGATGGGAGAGGATTTTTCCAAAAACTTAGGCCTGAAATATCGACAGGTTGTGAATCTTGGGCTGATCATTGCAGCATTGGTCACTGCATCCGTTGTATTGTCGGTCGGGATGATTCCGTTCCTTGGCTTGATCATTCCGAATATTGTAACGATTTATCAAGGCGATCATTTAAGGAAAAGTTTACTGCATACTGCTGTACTTGGGGCGGCCTTTGTACTTTTTTGTGACGTAATTGGCAGGATAATCATCTATCCGTATGAAATACCGATTAGCCTGACTGTTGGTGTAATCGGCAGCGGAATTTTTATTTACTTATTGTTTAGGAGAAAGAAATATGGATGATAAAAAAAAGCTCGTTATCCTTGCCGTTGTCACTGTTTTGCTTGCGATGCTCTATGTTTTTTATGACTTATCCGGAAACATTGGCTACATATTACCTAGAAGAATCATTAAAGTAGTCGCCATTATATTAACTGGTGGTTCAATCGCCTTTTCAACAACGATTTTCATGTCAATTACAAACAATCGGATTTTAACACCAAGTGTTATGGGGCTTGATTCGCTTTATTTACTTATTCAAACAGTGACAATTTTTGTTGTTGGTTCCAAGTCGCTTATTATGATGAATAGTAATATCAATTACTTATTGTCCATTTCCATTATGGCTTTGTTTTCGCTCTTGTTCTTTAAATTACTCTTTAAAGGGGAAGGCAATAACGTTTATTTCCTATTGTTAATTGGGATGATTCTCGGCACTTTTTTCAGCAGTTTAACTTCATTTATGCAAGTACTTATTGATCCAAATGAATTTATGATTGCACAGGATAAGATGTTTGCCAGCATTAATAACGTAAATACAAATCTTGTATATTTATCGATCCTTCTCGTAGCTCTCGTTGTCATATACTTTTTGCGTTATTACAAATACTTGGATGTTCTTTCTTTAGGAAAAGATCAGGCGACAAACCTCGGTGTTCCTTACAATAAAGTTGTTAAACGATTATTTATTATTGTGGCGATTCTCATTTCAATTGCAACTGCACTAATTGGCCCGATTACATTCCTTGGTTTGCTCGTCGTTAATGTGGCATATGAATTTTTAAAAACATACCGTCATTCCTATCTAATTACCGGATCTGTACTAATCAGTATCATTGCGCTTCTTGGCGGTCAATTCATTGTAGAAAAAATATTTACATTTCAAACGACGATCAGCGTTATTATTAATTTTGTCGGTGGTATTTATTTCATCTATCTTTTATTAAAGGAGAATAAATCATGGTAGATATTAAGCAAGTATTTAAATTGTACAATAAAAAGAAAGTGATTGACGATGTGTCGTTAACGATTGAAAAAGGCAAAATTACTTCTTTAATTGGACCGAATGGGGCCGGTAAAAGTACGTTAATCTCCATGATCAGCCGCCTGATTGTAAAAGATGAAGGGGAAATAACGATTGACGGGGAAGATGTTGCGAGTTCAAAAGACAAGGAGCTGGCCAAAAAAATATCGATCCTGAAACAATCCAATACGGTTAATGTAAAACTGACCGTCCGCGAACTTGTTTCATTCGGCCGATTCCCGCATTCCCAAGGGAGATTAACAGCATTTGATTGGCAGAAAATCGAGGAAGCCATTGATTATATGGAGATGGCCCCGATCCAAAATAAGTATTTGGATGAGTTAAGTGGAGGTCAACGCCAGCGTGCTTATGTTGCGATGGTACTGGCGCAGGATACAGAGTATATCTTGCTGGATGAGCCGTTGAATAATTTAGATATGCGCCATTCGGTACAAATTATGAAAACATTGCGCCGATTGGTTGATGAACTTGGAAAAACGATTGTCATTGTTATTCACGATATTAACTTTGCCTCCTGTTATTCAGATGAAATTGTTGCTTTAAAAGACGGGAAAGTTGTCAAACACGGGCGCACGTGTGATGTGATTGATGAATGTGTATTAAAAGATATTTATGATATGGATATTAATATTCAAAATATAAATGATCAGCGGATTTGTGTCTATTTTTAAATAAACGCTTATAGAGGTTGTTCAAAAAGTTCGGTAAAAATCGCTTTGATCTTCTGCGTTGGCTTGCTTTTTCGTTCCTCATGTATTTAAAAGCATACATTCCGGTACTCAAAGCTGCGCCGCCTTGAATATCTTTGCGCTTTTTATCCTCCTTTTTGAACATGCACTTATAAAGAAGGAGAAATGAAATTGAAAAAATTACTTATGTTCATGTTAATTACGATACTTACATTAATTGCTGCCGCTTGTGGAACAGCTGAAGAGGATGGGAAAGAAAATACTGAGGCATCCGATACAAACGAATCTACGGCAGAAGAAACAGAATCCGAGGTTGTGACGATTACCCATGAACTTGGGGAAACAGACGTAGAAAAGAATCCTGAAAAAGTAGTTGTTTTTGATTTCGGTTCCTTAGACACGTTAGATAAGCTTGGAATTGAAGTTGCTGGTGTACCACAAAAAATTATTCCGGAATATTTAGATAAATATGCTGGAGAAGAATACGAAAATGTCGGTAGCTTAAAAGAGCCTGACTTTGAAAAGATAGCAGAGATTGACCCGGATTTGATTATTATTTCCGGACGTCAGTCAGACCTTTACGATCAATTAACTGAATTGGGGCCAACGGTATATCTTGGTATTGATACAACCCGCTATATGGACTCATTTAAAGAAAACGCAACGAAAATTGGAAAGATTTTCGAAAAAGAAGCTGAAGTGGAAGAAGAACTGACAGCCATTGATGAGTCGATTGCAGCATTACAGGAAACAGCAGAAGAAAATGGTGAAAATGCACTAATTATTTTGGCCAATGATGATAAAATCAGTGCATACGGACCCAATTCTCGATTTGGGATAATCCATGATGTGTTCGGGATACCCGCCGTGGATGAGGGCATTGAAGTATCTACACATGGTATGAATGTTTCGTTTGAATATGTAACCGAAAACGACCCGGACTTGTTATATGTTATTGACCGTGGGGCGGCTATTGGCGGAGAATCTTCCGCAAAACAAATTGTAGAAAATAAGATGACAAATGATACAAAAGCATACAAAAATGATAATATTGTTTATTTGAATCCGGAATTCTGGTATCTTTCAGGTGGAGGTCTTGTCTCTGTATCTGGAATGCTCGATGAAGTAGAAAATAGTTTGCAATAGAAAAAGGCATGAAGGACAATTGAGTTACACACGCTCGATTGTCTTTTTGCTTTGTAAGAAAAAATTCTCGATATGGTAAATGTTTTTGGGGCAAAAGCGTTTGCATTATTATTAAAGTAAACGGTATGATTACTATCATATATTCATAATCTTTTAGCGAGATATAAATCAGCTATTAATGGGAATAGAATAATTTGAATTACTTTAGAGATTACTTGGAATAGGACGTGTGAACATGGACGAAAAAGTTCAGACAAATAGCAAATCGGTAATTTCTTTAACGCTTGGAATTCTTTCGATTGTACTACCTATCATCGGATTAATAATTGGTTTCATTGGACTCGTAATCTCTAGAAAAAGTTTGAAGGAAATAGAGAAAACAAATGAAAGAGGTAGAGGACTGGCAATTTCTGGATTCATATGCAGCATTGTTGGGGTAGTGATTCATTTTCTTTGGATCTTACTGGCTATTTTATTTTTCTATCTATACGCTAGCGTAGATTTCGAATTACAGTTTATTTCTTTCCCTTTTTTAGGTAACTCAATATAACCTTCACCTTAAAGACGTCAATATAGGCTGGATTAGTTGAAGGTTAGTGCGGATAACTAGAGTGAATGACATACAGCTCTGGCGGTAAGCCAAGATTTCGAAAGAAGCAGGGTGAAGAGCGATGCACGAAAGTAATATTAAAAAAGTGACAGAAGTTAGTAAGCTCACAAAAGACAAAAGCTATGAAACGATTGTAAAAGAATTGGCCGATATTAAATATGCGCTTGATCAATCCTCCATCGTCGCCATTACGGATCAAAGAGGAACGATTGTTTATGCGAATGATAAGTTATGCGAGATTTCAAAGTATAAAAGAGAAGAATTGATTGGTCAAAATCATCGCTTGTTAAATTCCCACTATCATCCGAGAAATTTTTTCAAAGAGATGTGGAAGACGATTGGAACCGGCAAAACGTGGCGGGGAGAAATTCGCAATAGAGCAAAAGACGGCTCCCATTATTGGGTGGATACGACGATTGTTCCTTTTCTAAATGAAAAGGGGAAGCCATATCAGTATGTATCGATACGTAACAACGTCACGGAGCGTAAAAGAGCTGAACAAAAAATCTATCATTTAGCTTATCATGATACACTGACCGATTTACCCAATCGCCGTCTTTTTATGAAAAAGTTAAGAGAAGCAGTTGATCAAGCGAGTCAACAGGAGACAACATTTTCCATTATGTTCATAGACCTGGATAAGTTTAAATTTGTTAATGATAGATGGGGCCATGAAACAGGGGATTTGGTTCTTGCGAAAGCAGCAGACCGTATCAAAAATGCGATTCATTCTACAGATACCATTGGCAGACTCGGTGGGGATGAATTTGCCGTTTTAGCTATGAATGGCAAAAGTAAAAAAGAAGCAGCGGATCTTGCAAAAAATATTGTCCGTCAGATGGAAGAGCCGATAGAGATTGTCGACAGGCGCTACTCGCTTTCATGCAGTATTGGCATCGCCTTCTACCCTTATGATAGTAAGACAGGGGATGAACTGCTTTCCAAAGCAGATACCGCTCTTTATGATATTAAAGATGACGTACGAACGAAGTATGCCTTTTTTACAGAAAGTATGGAGAAAAAATCTCTTGAACGAATAATGTTGGAGAATGAATTAAAAAAAGCGATTGAATTAAAGCAGTTTCATTTGGACTACCAGCCGAAATGGGATCTTGCCAAAAATGAGATTATTGGGATGGAAGCACTTGTGCGTTGGCACCATCCGGATCTGGGCGTTATTCCTCCAGATCAATTTATTCCGCTAGCAGAGGAAACAGGGTTGATTGTTCCGCTAGGAGAACAAGTGTTGAAAAAGGCTTGTCAACAAAATAAAGCATGGCAGAATAAAGGGTATGCACCGTTAAATATGGGTGTCAACATTTCAGCGTATCAATTGGACGATCCTCAATTTTTAAAAATGATCAAGCGAATTTTACAAGAGACAGGACTGGATCCAGAGTGGCTGGAGTTGGAAATGACAGAGAGTGTATTTATTAATTCAAAACGTGCAGAAAATTTGCTGGAATCCATTAAAGAAACAGGCGTACAAATTTCAATTGACGACTTTGGTACTGGTTATGGTTCCTTCAACTATATTAAGCAGTTGCCGGTGGATACATTGAAAATTGATATGTCTTTTATCCGTGATATTCATAAGAATGAAGAAAGTAAAGCGATAGTAAAAGCGATTCTAACACTTGCTCGATCACTCAACATTCAAGTGATTGCTGAAGGGATCGAAAGCGAAGAGCAGTTAGACATATTGAATCAGGCAGGGTGTGTTCAAGGACAGGGATTTTTATTTGGTAAGCCTGTATCCGGAAATGATTTTGAGCATATGTTTACAAAGCAATAAGTAAATGTGGCACAAATATAGAACGAAAAGGCATATCTGTTATAAAATTGTTATATATTCGATTAAGCCTTGTCCAATGGGTGATTGTACGATTTTTGTTAAACACATGTACTTGCTATTTGCATTAGAAATATGTTTGAATAATTATAGACTGTTATGAAATGAGGGAACAATGTAATGAAAAAATGGATCGTAATTGTTGCTGCAATGATACTTGCAGTTGGATTAGCTGCATGCGGTGACAAATCAGATGATACAAAGAATGATGCGAACGATGAAACAAAGGAAGAAAGTAAAGCATCCGAGAACGAAGACAATGCCGGAAAAGAAGGCCAAGCTGGACAAGAAATTGAAATATCAGAAGAAGAAAAAATGGATGCGGATCAAGTTGTCTTAAATATAAATGGAAATGATGTAAAAGGTGATCAATACAATAACATCTACCCACAAGTAAAGGCACAAGCTAATCAAACAGAGGAAGAAGTCGCACAGGATGAACTAAAGAAACGCACGATTGATTCATTGATAGAACGTGAGTTAATTATGCAAGGAGCGGAAAAAGAAGGGGTGGTTATTGAGGACGAAGAAGTATCCACCGAGCTCGAAACCATTAAATCAGCAAATGGAGAAGGTTTAACAACATTGATGGAGCAATTTCATTTAACTGAGGATGGTTTTAAAGATCAACTGAAGTTTGAATTAACGTTAGAAAAGTATTCAAAGGCGATATCTGATACAGAAGTTACAGATGAAGAAATCAATGAATACTATGATCGGTTAAAAGAACAAAACGAAGACTTACCAGAGCTTAAAGAATTAAAAGATAGTATTAAAGCCCAAATTCAACAACAACAATCCATGCAAGAAGTTCAAAAAGTGATTGAGGAAATGAAGGAAAAAGCTGACATTGAGCGGAAAGTATAAATAGAAGCAATTGATTTAAAATGCTATATTATTCCATGTCACATCGTTCTAACGAGGAACATCCCTTATTGTGCCGTTAAATTACTTAAATGATGGTTGAATGGGGAAAAATAGTAAAGTTAATAAGATAGTTGAAGTTGAACAATAATACTCTCCCCTAAAAGGTGTGCTGCATACACCTTTTAGGGGATCATTTTAATGAAAATAATCTAGATGTACTTAGCAGCTGCTTCATCAACAATAACATGGACGTTTGGATGGTATTGCAAGACAGATGCTGGAATGTCAATAGTGATTTTATCGTAAAGAGCTTTTTTTATAATGGTTCTTTTTTCTTTTCCGGAAACGAGCAATAATATTTCTTTACTATCCATAATTGTACCAATACCCATTGTAATTGCTTTCATCGGGACTTCGGAAATTGATTGGAAGTGTTTTGAATTTGTTTGACGTGTTACTTCATTTAGTTGAACGACATGTGTTCGAGTGTGAAACGAAGTTCCAGGCTCATTAAATCCGATATGTCCATTTACACCTAGACCAAGAATTTGCAAATCAATAGCTCCGAACTTCTTAATCATTTGTTCATAGCGCAAGCATTCTAAGTCGGGATCTTTGGTCAATCCATTTGGTAAAAAGGTATTTTTCGTGGAAATGTCTACGTGCGTAAATAAATGGTGTTTCATATAGTAATGGAAACTGTTTGGGTGACTTTTAGGCAAACCAACATATTCATCTAAATTAAAGGTTTTTGTATGATTAAAAGAAATATTGTTTTGTTTATAAGCTTCAACCATTTTTGCATATAATTTGATGGGAGTCGAGCCAGTAGCAAGTCCTAATACGGGTATGGTTAAATTGCTTACTCTCTTGAGAAGAAAGGAAATAGCCTTTTCAGCGAGTTCCTCTTTGTCCTTTACGATTATGATTTGCATGCTATTCACCCCTATAAACGATACTTCCGCGGCAAATGGTGTATTTCACACGGAAATCACGGTCTAGAAGCACAATATCAGCATCTTTACCTTCGTGAATGCTGCCTTTTTCATCAAAAATACTAAGTGTTTTGGCTGGGTTTACTGATGTCATTTTCACAATATCTTGTAACGTTACTCCATTAAGAGCTAATAAATTCTTGGCTGCTTCGTTCATTTTGAGCAGACTACCTGCTAATGTACCATCGGGCAGTGTTGCTTTATTGTTCAAAACGTTTACGGTTTGTCCGCCAAGTTCATATGTTCCGTTTTGCATCCCTTTAGCTTTCATCGCATCGGTTATTATTATAAGCCGGTCACTGCCTATATTGTTATAAATAATCTGCAACATCTCTTTCGACACATGAATGTTATCTGCAATAATTTCCGCATAAAGTTCTTGTAACAAAAATGCAGCTCCGATGGTACCGACTTCGCGATGATGCAGGCTTGGCATGGCATTACATAAATGGGTCACATGTCGAACGCCGTGCCGCACAGCCTTTTTAAGATCGCGATACGTTATCGACGAATGACCGACAGATATGTTCACACCATCCTTTGATAAGAGTGAGATGAAACTGCCATCCTTATCGTGCTCAGGTGCAAGCGTAATTTGCTTAACGCTATTGTTGGAAAGCTGTTGCCATCTCTTAAAAAGCTCAATATCGGGTTTAAGAATGTGTTGCTCGGGCTGTGCTCCTTTTTTACTTTGTTCAATAAAAGGTCCTTCTAAGTGAATACCTATCATTTCAGCAAAGTTTTCTTTCGCACGATAATTTGCGGCATTAATTAACGCTTTTTCGATTTGCGATTTGGATTGCGTTATCGTCGTTGCAAGAAAACTTGTTGTGCCTTCCTTTGGCAAGGCGCGGGCAATCGTATCTAATGCAAATTCAGTTGCATCCATAACGTCTGCTCCATAAGCACCGTGAATATGGGTGTCGATAAAACCGGGCAGGGCATAAAGGTTAGATCCGTCAATGATTTTGGCTGTTGATGGTCTGCACTCCGGATTAATCGCCTGAATTATTCCATCGGATAGCAGGAGGGAGCTGTTAGAGGTTAGTTCATTTTCAGTGCAGATGGTTACATTTTCAATTAGTATCGATTGTGAACGCGTCAAGGTTTCCTGTCCCCCTCTTTTCGATAGTGCACATAAATGAATGAGACCCTACAAATTTGCAGGGTCAGATTGATTATTTATCAACAATCATAGAAAGTTTTTTAAAAAATACTTCCATTTCTTCATCCGTGCCTATAGTAATACGCAAATAATTGTCGATCGGTTTTTTGCCAAAGTAGCGCACAAGCACATCCGCTGCTTTTAGGCTAGAGTATATTGTTTCAGCAGTAATTGTTTCATGACGTGCAAATATAAAATTTGTTTGCGATGGAAGAACATAAAATCCAAGCTGTTTCAATTTTTCGCTAACCCATTCCCGTGTCGTGATAATCTTTTTCGTTGTTTGCTGAAAATAAGAAGTATCTTCTATTGCCGCTTTGGCACCGGCCATAGCTAGACGGTCGACGGGGTAGGAGTTAAATGAATCCTTCATTCGGATGAGTGCTTCAATAAGGTGCTCATTCCCTAGTGCAAAACCAATTCTTAACCCGGCAAGTGATCTTGACTTGGACATCGTCTGAATGACTAGTAAGTTTTCATATTTTGATACAAGCGACACGGCGGATTCTTCGGCAAAGTCAACATAAGCTTCATCAAAAATGACAACTGTGTTTGGATTTTTTTTAACGATGCGTTCAACTTCGTCCAATGGCAAAAAAATACTTGTCGGAGCGTTAGGATTCGGAAAGATTACGCCGCCTTCAGAATAAAAGAAATCAGCTGCTTTAATGCTAAAATCCTCATTCAACTCAATTTCTTCTGCATCAATGTTAAAAAGTTTGGCATAGACTGGATAAAAACTGTAGGTGATTGCCGGATAGCGGATGGCCTTCCCAGGCTCAAAAAACGCCATAAAGGAAAAAGCCAATACTTCATCCGAGCCATTTCCAATAAATACGTTCTGTTTGTCCAAACCATATTCATGTGCGATCGACTCGCGTAGTTCATCCATGGTAGGGGACGGATAGAGGCGTAAATCCCGATTCGACTCCTTATTAATTGCCTCCAAAACGGAAGGGGAGGGAGGATACGGATTTTCATTCGTATTCAGCTTTAATATATTTCTGTTAAGCTGTTCCCCTGGAACGTATGGTACAGCACGCTTTGCCATTGTGCTCCAAAATTTACTCATTCGTTTCTTCCTTTTTTTGAATGTGCCTTTGATATAATTCTTCTTTAATGTCGGATATAGAGACATCCGTCATATTCATTAAAACGAGTGTGTGGTAGATTAGGTCGGAAATTTCCCACTTTATTTCATCTTTATCATTATTTTTTGCTCCGATAATGACTTCGCTCGTTTCTTCACCAACTTTTTTAAGTACTTTATCAATGCCTTCCCGGAAAAGATAAGTCGTATAGGAACCGTCCACCGGATTTTCTTTGCGCTCCTGAATAATACGGATAATGTCATGAACAACTTCACGGAAGTCATCTTTTGCTGTAAACATTGTATTAAAGAAACAGGAAAATTCGCCTGTGTGACATGCAGGTCCTGCTGGTTCAACAGAAACTAGTAATGCATCACTGTCGCAATCAGAGGATAAACTTTTTACCGTTTGTTTGTTTCCGGAAGTAGCTCCTTTGTTCCATAGCTCTTCTCGAGACCGGCTGTAAAACCACGTTTCTTTTGTATCCATTGTTTTTTGTAAGGCCTCTTCATTCATATACGCAAGCATAAGGACTTTACCAGTTGTGTCGTCTTGAACGATGGCGGGAATAAGGCCGTTCTCATCAAAAGCTAACTCTGAAATGTTTACTGACGCCATTAAATTTCACCTACCGGGATATCGAAGTTTAATAAATATTCTTTTAAGTCGGATATAATAATTTCCTCATAGTGAAATACAGAGGCTGCCAATGCTGCATCTGCATTTCCATCGGTTAATACTTCGCGAAAATGATCAAGCTCACCGGCACCACCGCTTGCGATGATCGGAATGTTTACTGCATCTGCCATCGCCTTGTTCAATGCAATGTCAAAACCTGACTTTTCACCATCTGCGTCAATGGAATTTACGAGAATTTCTGATACGCCGAACTTTTCACCTTGCATTGCCCATTCGATTGCATCTAAACCAGAGTCGTTACGTCCGCCTTTCGTAAAAGCGTTCCATTTGTTTTCACCGACTTTTTTAGCGTCAATTGCTAGGGCAATACGCTCACTTCCGTATTTTTCAACTGCCTTTTGCAGCAACTCCGGATCTTCAATAGCAGCACTTGTAATGGATATTTTATGGGCGCCAGCTTGCAAGACTTCATCGATATCTTCCAGTGAACGTATTCCGCCGCCAACTGTGAGTGGAATGGATATTTCATTTGCCACTTGTTTAACAAGATCAAGGAAAGTTGCTCGCTCTTCCCGGGTAATATCTAGCATAAATAATTCATCAGCAAAATCGAGATCATATTGTTTTGCAAGTGTTACCGGATCATCAACATCCTGCATGTTTTGGAATTTTTGTCCTTTAACTACTCGTCCTTTGTCTATGTCTAAGCAAGGTATAATTCGTTTTATTGTCATTCGTTATCCCTCCATAATCGATTCGAAATTTAATTTTCCGTCATACAGTGCTTTACCGATAATCGTCCCATACATATTTAAAGCTTGTAAATTATTAATATCATTTTTAGTAGTAACACCACCGGAAGCAATAACATTCATCGAAGTGGCTTCGTTTACCATCTGTTGTTCGTCTAAATTAGGACCTTGCAGCATCCCATCTTTTAAGATATCGGTATAAACAATAGTGTGAACACCTATGGTTTCCAGTTCTTTTATTAAATCAAGTGCCTTCACTGTACTTGTGTCTGTCCAGCCATCAGTCGCAACATAACCACCTCGTGCATCGATGGAAACAGCAATCTTTTCTTTATATTTTTCGACAGCTGCCTGGAGAAATGCCTTATTTTGAATTGCTGCTGTGCCAATAATGACACGATCGACCCCACTCGTTAAGTAATAGTCAATAATTTCCATTGAACGAATCCCGCCACCTACTTGAACGGGAATAGTTGTTGCATTGGCGATATCTTTTATAATCGATTTATTAATGGAGTCTCCAGTCTTAGCTCCATCTAGATCCACGATATGAATATAATTAGCGCCTTTTTCTTCCCACGTTTTCGCAGTATCAACAGGGGAGTCATTGTACACCTTTTCTTGGTTATAATCGCCCTGAATAAGACGAACACATTTTCCATTTCGAATATCGATTGCCGGAAAAATAATCATCATTGTCAACTCCGTAAAAAATATTTTGTAAAAAATTGTTGCTAGATTGCTTAATAGAAATTTCTTCTTAAACGATCAGCCCCGCTCGTCATGAGGAAGGGAACGCTCGTGAAAGCCGAGAAACGCGCGACAGGTACCGAGGAACGCGCGTCAAGGATGGAGCATCGTGCGTCAGACACCGAGCACCGCGCATCAAGCACCAAGTAACGCGCGTCAATGATGGAGCAACGCTCGTCAAACAATCAATACCACTCGTCAGAAAACGACACTCATCCAATTGCAGCATAGAATCTTACTATTCGAGCACTCCTTTTGTTGAAGGAACTCCTTTAACGCGCGGATTTATGCTGCTCGCTGTATCAAGCGCTCGGCCAAATGCTTTGAAAATCGATTCAATCATATGGTGCGTGTTCCTGCCATAAGCTAAATTTATATGTAGGGTAATTTTAGCGTGACTGGCGAATGCTTGAAAAAATTCCTCCACCAGCTCCGTGTCAAACGAACCTGCTTTATTCTTCAACCCTTCTACATGATAAACGAGATAAGGTCTGCCGCTAATATCAACCGAAACAGTCGATAGAGCCTCATCCATAGGAACGGTCACTGTGGCGTAGCGGTTGATCCCTTCTTTGGAGCCGATGCTCTCGCTAAAAGCCTGACCGAGCGCAATACCCACATCTTCAACTGTGTGATGTTGGTCCACTACCAGATCGCCGTCGCATTGAACGGTAAGGTCAAACAAGCCGTGCCCAGCTAACAAAACGAGCATATGGTCAAAGAATCCGACTCCCGTTTTAATGTTAGCCTTTCCTTCACCATCAATTAATAAATCAAGTTTTATCGCTGTTTCTGCAGTTTCTCTAGCTATTTGATGTTCGCGCAAATTACATCATCCCTTCTTTTTAGATTAAATTATCTCCCTATTTTTTCCTGACCTTAATCGAATTGGCGTGGGCGGTTAAGCCTTCCATTTCAGCAAGTGTCACAATGCTCTCTGATGCATCTAGCAAAGCTTCTTTAGAGTAGTTGATGATGCTTGATTTTTTCGTGAAATCATAAACGCCTAAAGGTGAAGCAAATTTTGCCGTTCCACTAGTTGGAAGTGTATGGTTCGGGCCTGCCAAATAATCGCCCAATGGCTCCGGGGAATAATGCCCTAGAAAAATAGCACCGGCATGACGCACATAAGATAGGTAATCAGTTGCTTGTTGAATCATTAATTGTAAATGCTCCGGAGCAAGTTCATTTACGAGTTGAAATGCCTCTTCCAATGAATCTGCAATAATAATACGACCGTTTTGGTTGATCGAAGCTTGTATAATTTCTTTTCGTTCGAGCATGTTCATTTGTTTTTCCACTTCATCTTTTACTTTTTCAGCTAGTGCAGGACTAGTCGTAATGCAAATCGCGGTTGCTTGTTCATCATGCTCAGCCTGGGAGAGCAGGTCAGCAGCAATATAGTGGGCATTCGCAGATTCATCTGCAACCACACAAATTTCACTTGGTCCGGCAATCATATCAATTGCAACATCACCGAACACCCATTTTTTTGCCCGAGCAACATAGGCGTTTCCAGGGCCGACAATTTTGTCTACTTTAGCAACCGACTCCGTGCCGTAAGCGAGAGCGGCAATTGCTTGAGCACCCCCGATTTTATATACCCGATCAATTCCAGCTAACGAGGCGGCCACAAGCACGTGCGGATTTATTTTTCCGTTTGCCTGTGGAGGTGTAGTCATTGCAATCGAAGGTACACCCGCTATTTTGGCAGGAATGGAGTTCATTAACACGGTTGATGGGTAAGCAGCTTTTCCGCCGGGTACGTAAATGCCGACTTTATCCATTGGTGTGATCTGTTGTCCGAGCATAATGCCGTTATCTTTATGTACAAACCACGAATTTTCTTTTTGGGCTTCGTGAAAAAAAGTAATATTTTCCTTTGCCTCAGTTAAAGCAGCTATAAATGATTTGTCAACTTGGTTTTCTGCTTCTAGAAATTCTTCTTTAGTTACGAGCAATTGATCCAGGTCGACATGATCGAGAGTTTTTGCATAGTGAAATAATGCTTTGTCGCCTGTCTTGCGTACGTGATTAATAATTTCCAATACAGTATCGTCAATCGATTGGGTTAATGCATCGTTTTCCGTCGTGACCTGATTTTGATATTGGTTATAGGTGATGATTTTCATTACAATCACTCCAAGATCGCTTTTAATTGATTAATAATCTGTTGAATGCTTTGTGTTTTCGTTGCAAAGCTAGCTTTATTTACAACAACACGGGTGCTGATCTCTTCAATGTCTTCAATAACTGCGAGGCCATTTTCTTTTAACGTAGTTCCGGTTTCCACAATATCGACGATGACATCGGCCATGCCGATCAGCGGAGCTAATTCTACCGAACCATTTAATTTAATCGCTTCGATCGCTATCCCTTTTCGTTTAAAAAAGTTTCTCGCAACTGTTGGATATTTTGAAGCTACTGTCAAAGTAGACGCTTGTTTTAGAGCGTCATTTTCTAGACTAGCAACTGCAAATTTACATTTGCCAATCTTTAGATCGAGCAGTTCGTAGATATCCGCTTGCGCTTCAAGTAAATTGTCCTTTCCGACAATGCCAATATCAGCTGCACCTTTTTCCACATACGTTGTCACATCAACAGCTTTAACGAAAATTAATTTTATTGTTTTACTCTCGTTGTAAAAAACAAGCTTCCTGCTTTTTGCATGGAAGTTGGGAAAAGTAATTGATGCTTTTTCCAATAATTCAATAGTATCTTTTGCAGTTCGACCTTTTGCTAGTGCAAGTGTAATCACTTGAAGTCCCCCCCGACAAGCTCCATCAGTTCTTGTGAATCACTAAATAAGAATGTCTGATCATCCTTTAAGACTCTTTTCTTGTTATCTTCCATTATAATTGTAAATGTAGAATGGTTCGTTTGCATGTTTTCTTCCGTTAATGGAGACGTAAGTACGCTATAATTCTGTTCGCGCAAAAGACCGGCTGTGCGGAGCGCTTCTTTTTGATGCATGTTTACATATAAAAGGTTAAAATCAATGGGGAGCCTTGGAGATTTGATCTGCTCCGATGTTCCAATTAATAATGCATTAATATCACAAGCGAATCCAATTGCGGGAATGTTCGCAGCAAATTGATCGGCTAACCGGTCATAACGTCCACCCATTAGTGCGGGTTTCCCGACATTTTCGATAAATCCTTGAAAAATAATACCGGAATAATAATCCATATGATTAATTAATCCGAGATCAACGACAAGATGATCAGCGACGCCATAATCCTCAAGCACTTGAAAAATATCGGACAAATTTTGTAGCTTTTCCTTCATTTTTTGATTAGACCAGATAGATTGTGCGCGTTCGATCACTTCTCGGGGCTCACCATACAGCAATGGAATTTCTTGAACCGCGCGACTTAATGGTTCTTCTACTGATAGCCGCGATAAAAAAGGTCCTATTTCTGGAATGTTTTTTGCCTGTATCAATTGTTTCAATTCATACAAATCTTGTGATTCCAAATTCAACTCTTTCACTAATTGTTTAAAAAACCCCGAATGCCCTATTTCAACTTTAAAATGTGGAATGTTTAAATCGTTAAATGTGTGAATTGCTAGGGCTATTAATTCCGCATCCGCTTCAGGTGAATCATTGCCGAAGTATTCGACACCCGCTTGCGTGCTTTCTTTACTTCCGGATTGGGCAAACTGCTGGCGAAAAACATCCAAAATGTAAAAATATCGGTGGTCTTCATCTAACTGTTTGTTATTTGAAGCAATCTGCTGGGTGATCGGTATCGTAATGTCCGGTCGAAGTACGAGTACTTTACCTGTGTTATCAATTGTTTTTATCATTTCATCATGGTTTACCGTACCGTTCATATTTGCATATAGATCATACGGCTCAAAAGTGGGTGTATTAATTTGTCTATATCCGTAAGTCGAAAAACGGTTCGCTAATTTGCTTAATAATTGCTTTCTTATTTGAAAAGACTCTAAATTTATATTAGTATCATTAGTTATATTGTTATAATTTTGCATGTAAACGTCCTTTCCGCTTCATCGCTTCATCGCTTTACTTAGGTAAAGCGAAATGTGATTATATTCTATTTTAATGACAATTTTTAAATAAGTCAATAGATGGAGGCTAATAAAATGTTCGATTATCATATGCACAGTGATTTTTCTGCCGACTGTTCCACGCCAATGGAAGAAACAATAGAACAAGCAATTAAACAAGGCTTGCATGAGATTTGTTTTACAGAACATCTTGATTATGAATATCCGGATGCATCAATTACATTTGAGTTCGATTTAAAAGCCTACGACAAAAAAATTAAGGAAATGCAGTTGAAGTACAAAGATGCTATTCTTATAAAGAAAGGCATTGAGGTCGGTGTTCAACCACATATACTTGATCGGTATGAAGCAATAATGAAAGAACATTCTTTCGATTTCGTGATTTGTTCTATGCATACAGCCGATAAAAAAGAGTTGCATTATGGGTCTTTTTTTGAAAATCGCAGTGCCGAGGATGCTTACCGATTATATTATGAAGAATTGTTATATTGCGTAAAGAATTATAAACAGTATAGCATTTTAGGACATTTGGATTTAGTTAAAAGATATAAAAAACTAGATTCAGATAATAATTTTCACGAGCTCATTCGTGAAATTTTCAAAGTGGTTATTGATGACGGTAAAGGAATAGAGGTTAATACATCCGGGTTTCGCTATGGTCTGGAAGGGGCCATGCCGAGCGCTGATATTTTAAAATTATATAAAGAATGCGGAGGAGAAATAATAACGCTCGGCTCCGATTCACATGTACCATCCACATTGGGCTTTCATTTTCCAGAAACAATAGAGTTATTAAAAAATATTGGCTTTAAGTACATTGCAACTTTTGCAAATCAGGAACCGCAATTTCATTCAATAGATTCGCTGAAATGCTAAAACTTGTCAGAAATGCTTGGCTCCATAGAAGGGAACCGAAATAATTAATCATCTTTATTTAATGAAAATTGAATGCCTCACGTGAGTATTCGCTTGAAAAAATGTTGTGATTATCTGTCGTTAAGATAAGGAATAAATGTAGACTACATGCTATAATGATTAAATGCGCTGTTTTTTTTACAAGCTTGGTTAATCGCATTACGGGGCTGCATTTATAGGGAAATCGAATTATCATATAACAATTTAGAAATGATGAACTGCCCTGGCGAAAGCGAGACTTCCGGTCATCTAATTTCGCCACAATTGTCCGTTGCGGGGAGGTAATGAGTGTTTTTTCAGGTACGCAACTAACACGTTAGACATTCATATAGTAATAAATATGCGGAATAATTTTAAAGGAATGATTCAGGTGGGAAGAACGGATCATATATATGAAGGACTTGTTCAAATTACTTCAAGTGAAAATGTCATCATTGATAAGCCATTAAAAAATCATACGTACACAAGACTTGGAGGAAAAGCAGATTATTTCGTCACGCCTGTCACATATGAGCAAGTACAGTTAATTGTACAGCTAGCTAACAAGGAAAATATTTCATTCACATTGCTTGGAAATGGCTCCAATCTGATTATTAAGGATGGAGGCATTCGCGGAATTGTCATGTATCTTGGAGAACTTGATAAAATCGAAGTAACTGGCACACAGTTAGTAGCGCAAAGCGGTGCATTAATTGCTGACGTGTCCAAAAAAGCTCTTCATAAACGTTTGACTGGCTTGGAATTTGCTTGTGGCATACCCGGGTCGGTAGGCGGCGCATTATACATGAACGCAGGGGCATATGGCGGCGAAATTAAAGATGTTTTAGTTAGTACGGTAGTTGTTGATCGGGAAGGACAATTGCGCACATTGAAAGCGGAAGAGTTAGATTTGGAATATCGCACAAGTAACATACCCGATAACGGCTATATTGTGTTGGAAGCAACTTTTGCTTTACAAACCGAACGATATGAAGTAATTAAGGTAGTTATGGATGATTTAACGTATAAAAGAGAATCAAAACAGCCACTCGAATATCCTACATGCGGAAGTGTTTTTAAGCGGCCGCCGGGTTATTTCGCCGGAAAGTTGATTCAGGATAGCGGCCTTCAAGGGAAAGGGATTGGAGGCGCTGAAGTATCACTGAAGCATGCTGGGTTTATTATTAATAAGAGTGGGGCAACTGCTGAAGAATACATTGCTTTAATTCGCTACGTACAGCGAACAGTAAAAGAGAAATATGGTGTGGATTTGGAATGTGAAGTGCGAATTATTGGAGACGATCCACTAGAATAATAAACAATTGAAGAGCATTTAAAAAAGATGACAGCGAGAAAATATAAGCTGCCATCTTTTTTATAGTTCGCAAAGTGTTTTTTTCGATACTAGCTTCTGAATCTTTTTAAAAAGCTTCGTAGACGTTCGTTTTGTGAGTGCTCGATCACTTCGCTTGGTGAACCTTGTTCTGCGATCACACCACCGTCCAAAAATACAACGCGGTCAGCTACATCCAAGGCAAAGTCCATTTCGTGTGTAACAAGCACCATAGCCGTTTCACCTTCTTCGGCAATACCACGGATTACTTCTAACACTTCACCGACAAGCTCTGGGTCAAGAGCGGAGGTAACTTCATCAAACAACATGATTTTCGGCTTCATAACGAGTGCACGTGCCATTGCTACCCGTTGTTTTTGCCCACCGGAAAGTTGGCTTGGATATTTTTCGACATGATCCGATAATCCAACCTTTTCCAGCATCTCTAATGAGTAATTTTTCGCGTCGGTTTTACTTACCTTTTTTACATGGATCGGAGCAGTCATACAATTTTCCAGAATAGTCATATGCGGAAATAAATTAAAATGTTGAAATACCATTCCGATATCACCACGTACGGCCCGTAAATGTTTTTCGTTGGCAGGTACAAGCTCTCCGCCTTTTTCCATGTGCCATAGATTATGCCCATCTACAATGATATTTCCGGAAGTCGGTTCTTCCAATGTCATCAACATTCGAATGATGGTCGTTTTACCGGATCCACTTGGTCCTATAACCGCAACTTTTTCTGCCGGCTTTATATCAAGGTCAATTCCTTTTAAAACATTAAAATCTCCAAATGATTTATGGACGTCTCTAAATTTTACAATTGGTTCTGTCATTTAAAAATCCCCCTTTACGTTTCAAGTGGCTTACTGCCGTTAGTCGCTTTCTTGTCGAAGCGTTTATTCATCTTTACTTCAAGCTTATTGACAAGCAATGCAGAAGGATAGCTTAACACTAAGAATAGCAAGGCGACAATTGTTAACGCTTCTATATACCTAAAGTGTTGTGCACCATAGCTGTTCGCCAAGCTTAATATTCCAAGTACCCCAACAGTTGATGCAAGAGGAACTTCTTTAAATAAAATAATTAAATAGTTACCAAGCATTGGGATCGTTGGAGGGACAGCCTGAGGCAAAATAATTTTTCGCCACTTTTGCCATGTTGTGAAGTTGAGCGCTATTGACGCTTCCCACTGACCTTTATCAACAGATTCGATTCCGGAACGATAGACTTCACCGATATATGTACTTGTATGAATTCCCAAGCCAAGTACAGCGCAAGTAAATGGATCTAACGTTACTCCGACAACAGGCACCATTGGCCAACCATAATAAAGGAAGAACAGTTGAACAAGTGGGGGAGTAGATCGTATAAATTCCATTGTCCACGTAACAATCCAGTTAATCCATTTAATCGGAATACGTCTGAGAAAAACCCAGAGGAATCCAAATACTAAAGCAAATATATAACAAACAACTGTAAGTGAAAGGGTGATCCATATCCCTTGAGAGACTAAAGGTAAGGCGTCTAAAAACACATCCCATTTCCAGTTCATGGACTAGCAACCCCTTTCTTGGAAATCTTCTCGGCCTTTCGAGAAAGCCAAATCAACGGTAAAGCAATGATGAAGTAGAAAATTAGTACTAATATATAAACGGTTGGTGCCATAGACAGATCAGAACTTCTTAGTAGGTCGCCATGATATAAAATGTCATGCATTCCTATTAGTGACACGAGTGAAGTCGCTTTCAACATTTGGATTAAGTAGTTTCCAAATTCAGGAAGCATCATACGGACTGCCTGTGGGAAAATAACAAATCGCATACGTTGATAACTTGTCATGTTTAAAGCAATAGATGCTTCTGTTTGCCCTTTGTCCACAGATAGAATGGATCCACGAACGACTTCTGTCATGTATGCCCCATAGTTTAATGCAATTGCAAGAACACCTGCAATCAGGTTGCTTCCAAGGTCAAATCCGAACAACATTGGTATTGCATAATAGAACCAGAATAATTGGACAATTAGCGAGGTACCACGGAAAACTTCCACATAAAAGACAGTGAAGTAACGTAAGATTGGGTTTTTCGACAGTCTGCATAACCCGCCGATAAAAGCGAATAAATAGCCTAAGATGGCTGATAAAATAAGTACGGTTACCGTTATTTTTATTCCTTTCATCAAGACAGGAAATACCTCAACTATTACACTAATGTTGATCACCCCTTTTAGTTTATCGAATTTATATATCTACAAACTTATGAAACTTAAAAGAAATTATTAGTAAAACTTGCAATTAATTATTTTTATGTGCTAAAAAGAACAGGGTCTGCCTCCCTTAGGAGGGAGGACGACCCTGCTGAGCCTTCCGTATACTATTTTGCTCCTAGATTAAAATTCGCCATTACAAACTTTTTCAGTAGTAACTTCTTCCTCAACAGAGTTTGCTACTTCACTGAAATAGTTCTCTTCTAATAGTTCAGCATAGCGATCTGTACCTTTTAGTTCAGCCAGTTTTTCATTGTAAGCTTCACGTAAGGCATCATCGTCCATGCGGAAAGCAGCAGCCCCGTAACTTGGGTTACCTTCTACATCAGGCTGTTCAAAGTCCTCAACAAATTCTAATTTATCAGAACCAAGTGACTCAAGCGCCATTTTGATTGTCATTTCCGTCCCAGTTGTGGCATCAGCACGACCAGATTCAACAGCGGACAATGTAGCAGGAATGTCCGGAGCTTCCTGGATTTGTTTCTTATCTACACCAACATCTTGGACAAATCCAATTTCAGTTGCCCCTTGCATGATAGATACCGTTACGTCCGAGTTATCGGCGATATCCTGGTAGCTGTGTAGGTCAAGCGGATTACCTTTTTCTACAATTAGGCCTTCTCCATATTTAACTTCAGGCTCACCAAAGGCTACGTTTTCACAGCGATCTGCAGTAATAGCCATGGAAGCAGTAATAATATCGAATTTGTTAGCTGTTAAGCCCGGGATAAGCTCACCAAAGTCGGATAAGTGACCCTCTACATTATCTATCCCAAGTTCATTTAGTACTTCTGTTGCAACAGCAACAGCAACACCTTTTAATTCGCCATCTTCTTCATACGCATATGGCTTTTCATTAGCGAAACCAACGATAACCCCTGAATCCTGTAGTTCTTTAACACGATCAGATACACCGTCTTCAGATTCAGTTTCTTCACCCTCTTCAGCTCCATCTGCTTCATCAGCAGCTTCTGGTTCTTCAGCGTTATTAGCGCCATCATTCGAACTTGCATCATTGGATGAACCACATGCTGCAAGCAATGCAAATGATAAACCAAATAGTAAAGCAATTAGCAACTTTCTCATGTAATAATGACCTCCCTTTGTTTTTAAAAGCACAACTAACGAAAGGTGAAGTTTTATGTATTAGCAACGGTTCCTATTTATCTATGAATCCATGCTATGAAGGAAAAAACTTACTTTCCGTAGTTGTACTATTCATAATATATGTAATTAACCCTAGATTCAAACTTCATAAATGGTTGTTTCAGGATAAAAACGCTTACATTTAACTAATAATTTAAAATATATAGGTAATTGGTAAGAAAAACTCCCGTATAATACAATTACCTTTAAATAACTAATGAATTGATGTTAAAAAAATATATTCTGTCTATTTTTAATGAACAAAATTGTAAATGCTTCCATTTGGTATTCGAAATTTGATTGAAAACCATAACTGTAGTAGACAAAACCTACATAAATAGGTACGATAGATTTATAAAAAGTAAGGAGTTTTGTAAATGGCCACATTAGTTGTAAGTATAATTTTAACGTTAGTTATTTTATATCTATCTTTACTGACGATTTCAAAAGGTTATGCATATAAACATACCGTGGATCCGATAGAAGATCATATGGAAGAAGAGCCTCCGACTAAAGAATAGGATAACTCTGGTATAAGCACGCATCACTGCTTGTATCGGAGTTATTGCTGTTTAAATGTCATATAATTCCTTTTGTAATTTATTTTGGAAGAATATTGAATGCGGTTACACATAAAGTGATAATCGAATATGGGATTGTATGCTACTTTGCTCCGTAATGATTTGCATGTTTCTGTACACATGCCTGCCTCAATAGATTAGACACCCCTTACTTATCCGCTTGTATTAATTTAATCATTAACATACTAAATGTTGAATCGAAAAACCTTTCATAATGAGAAAACTGAAAATAGTTGGATAATAATCAAGATGATTGTTTAATTATGATAAATGGAAAATTGACTTGCCGATGCGACAAAAAATGTGTTCTTGAAAACGAGCGCAATCGCATGTGCTTGTATGCTGGTATCAAAAAATACTTACTGCCATGAACTACCGTCTTTTTTTATGTTTTCATACTATAAATGTAGTATGATAGAAGGAAGGAAAAGGAGGGGTGGCAAATGTATGTATTGCTCGTTTCATTGATCGGGTATTTATTTGGTTGTATTCATGGGTCGCAAATTATAGGCAAGCATAAAAAAATAAATATAAAAAGAAATGGAATGAAAAATTCCGGTGCTTCTAATACAACAATGCTTCTTGGTTGGAGATATGGATTTATTGTTGCATTTATTGATGTTTTTAAAGTCGTTATTTCCATTTTTGCCATCGTTACTATATTAAGTGAAAATGGGATTATTAACGAAGCACAAACATTACTTATATATTTGAACGCATTGTTTGTTGTTATCGGACACAATTATCCATTGACAATGAATTTTAATGGAGGCAAAGGAACGGCTTCGTTTGTTGGATTCATGCTGTACGTCGATTGGAAATTTGCATTGCTCGGGCTAGGCATGCTGCTGTTGTTCGCCTGGACGACTGATTATTTTGTCGTTGGAACTCTCGTTATGTATGTTTCATTTTTAGCTTATACGCTTTATGTTTATCATATTGGTCCTGCTATTATCGCATTCATGCTTATTATTCTTTATGTTGTGAAACATGCCGAGAACTACAGACGGATTGTTCGAAATCAGGAAATAAGGTTGTCGAGCCTTATTCATAAGGAAACAAAAGTATAATTTTTCACGCATTAGCGTGCTGTAATACCGACACTTCTATGCGTGAAAATGGAACGTGAATAGGGGAGGAAAGAACTCCCTACAGAATGAAGTTCCACTTTATTTTTAGTCAATTGGTTATCCGAGTGTGGCATAGCTAATCGAAATGTGAAAACCGGGAGGCCCTTATGCTGGTTGGTATCATGTGGTTTATTATTATCGTATTATTTATACTCAGTTTCGTAGGGATTATTTTTCCTTTAATTCCAGCTGCACTTGTTTTGTGGATCGGTTTTTTACTGTATCATTTTTTTATTAATGGAGAACAATTGACACTCATCTTTTGGATCGCTATGGGTGTGTGGACGATTCTCCTTATTGGTTCGGATATCATAGCGAACAGCTATTTTGTGAAAAGGTTCGGGGGAAGCAAGTGGGGAGAAAGAGGAGCGGTGATCGCCGTTATCATCGGATCATTTATCGTCCCACCGTTTGGAATATTGATTGTTCCTTTTATAACGGTATTCATCATTGAAATGATTCAGCGTCATGACTTAAAAGAAGCGATGCTTGCTGCGGTCGGCTCATTAATCGCATTTTTGAGTGGGGCATTTGCTAAAATAATAATTCAGTTGATCATGATTATATGGTTTATAATAGTAGTATTATTCTAAGTATGGGAAGTGTTGTATGATGATAAAACCACCAAGAGTATTAACGATTGCAGGCTCTGCTGCTGGTGGAAGTGCAGGTATACAAGCGGATTTAAAAACATTTCAGGAACTGGATATATACGGCATGAGTGTCATTACCGCGATTGTTGCCCGGCATCCAGAGACGGATAAAAATGTTCATCCGCAATCAATGGAAGCGATCGAAGCCCAATTTGCAACGGCAATGAAACAGGTTGGTTTTGATGTAATAAAAACCGGCATGTTGTTTTCTATTGAAGTAATTGAAAAAGTGGCAGAACTGATTGAGCAGACGTCAATGACACAAGTTGTCGTTGATCCGGTAATGGTCGGCAAACTTGATTCAAAGCTTTTAAAAGATGATGCAATTGCTGCATTGCAAGCAAAATTGATTCCACTGGCGACAATTATTACCCCTAATATGCCTGAAGCTTCCATTTTGCTAGGGGGTCGAGAACTTAATCATGTAGAAGATTTAAAGCAAGCTGCAATTGACTTGCACGATCTTGGACCGAAGTATGTATTGGTCAAAGGCGGAAAATTGGACGGGCCGGCAGTTGATGTATTATTTGATGGCAAGCAGTTAACTACTTTTGAAGCACCACGGATTGATACTGTGAATACAAGTGGTGCTGGTTGCACGTATTCAGCGGCAATCGCCGCAAACGTCGCAAAGGGGAAATCAATTCAGGAAGCGGTGTTACTTTCAAAAAGTTTTGTGACAACCGCAATCGAGCACGGGTTTACGTACACAGAAATGGTTGGTCCGACGTATCATGCTGCAGAACGGTTAAGAGGAGAAGCGCATCCGATTAAAGTCCGTACATCATAATCGAAAATAAAGTGTGCGGTAATATATCATAATTTTGTACAGGGGGAACTTATTATGAGACGAGCGTTATTGAACGTTGATTACACGTATGATTTTGTTGCAACAGACGGAAAGTTAACATGTGGCGTACCTGGGCAGAAATTGGAAGATTATATTGCGTCCTTAACAGAGGATTTTATTAAATCGGGAGATTACACTGTATTTGCGATTGATGCACATGAAGAGGGAGATACATTTCATCCTGAAACAAAGTTATTTCCGCCGCATAATATTAATGGCACGTCGGGTAAGCAATTGTATGGGAAATTACAAAACGTTTTTGAAGAAAATAAAGATAAATCAAACGTGTATTATTTTGATAAAACCCGGTATAGTGCTTTTGCCGGAACCGATTTAGAAATAAAACTACGGGAACGAAACATCCAGGAACTCCACCTTGTCGGAGTATGTACGGATATATGTATTTTGCATACAGCAATTGATGCTTATAACAAAGGGTTTGCGATTGTCGTACATAAAGAAGGCGTGGCTAGTTTTAACCAGGCTGGACACGAATGGGCACTCGGCCATTTCACAAATACATTAGGAGCTACTGTCAAATAAACGAACATTAATTGTATATTACACCTAAATGTTCGTGAATGACTAAAAAAATCGCATGAATGTATTGACAAAACAAATGAATTTGCTATGATTAAAAAAACGATAAAATTAATCAAATACGCAGATAAAGACAAGTTTATTGAATAGGAATCAGTAGAGAGCTGGTGGGTGGTGAAAATCAGCGTTTCCAACGATAAATGGCACTTTGGAGTAGGCGGATTGAAGTTTAGTAAATCTGTACGGCACATGCCCGTTATGCATGATAACCAGTGAAATGAAGGCTGTTCTTTTGAAAAAAGCAAAGGACAGCGAAAAAAGGGTGGTACCGCGTGAGAGTTAACCTTTTCGCCCCTTGCATGCCCAGGGGGTGGAAGGTTTTTTGTTTTTCATATAAGGAATGGTGAAAATAATTAACATGCTGTCCATGATCGGGTAGCGTATAAAATAATATCGTATTTGGAAGGAGATTTATTATGCTGCAAGATATAAGTTTGCTTAGAATACCGGGACCATCTCCAATACCGCCTAGTGTACAAAGAGCTATGAGTAAGCCGATGGTAGGTCACCGAGATCCGGAAACAAAAGAACTGATTGAACGAATTAAACCAAGATTAAAAAAGGTGTTTGGTACACAACAAGATGTCATGATGATCACGGGAAGTGGTACTTCAGGTCTAGAAGCGGCTGTTGTTAATGCGGCATCACAAGGAAGTGAAGTGCTTGTTATCGTGTCTGGTTCATTTGGAGATCGTTTTGCCAAGATCTGTGAAGCATATGATATGTTAGTCCATCGCCTGGATGTTACTTGGGGTGACTCTGTCGATCCTGCCGAAGTAAGAGCAATTTTAAATGAAAATCCAAACATTGAAGTTGTATTTGCGACTTATTGTGAAACTTCTACGGGTATATTAAATCCAATTGCAAACATTTCCAAAGTCGTTCACGAACATTCCGAAGCATTGGTTGTTGTTGATGGCGTTTCTTGTGTTGGTGGAGTCGAGACGAAAATGGATGAATGGAATATCGATATTCTCGTTACCGGTTCTCAAAAAGCAATGATGCTTCCTCCGGGTTTAACTTTTATTGCCGCAAGTAATCGTGCTTGGAAAGTGATTGAAGAAAACAAACAGGCGAGATTTTATTTAGACTTACGCGCATACCGTAAAAGCCTGGCAGATGACTCCACACCGTTTACACCTGGGGTATCATTATTGTTTGGCTTGGACCAAACACTCACTTTATTTGAACAAGAGGGAATGGAAGAAGTATATCGAAGACACGAGATGATGAAGCAAATGACACGAGCTGCGATCAAAGCTCTGGGGATTCCTTTACTCACTTCCGATGAGTTTGCCTCACCAACTGTAACCGCAATTAAACCGGAAACATTTGATGGAGAAACATTACGGAAATTAGTGAAAAAGGAATTTGGTTTAGCACTTGCAGGAGGACAACATCAGCTGAAAGGTAAAATTTTCCGAATCGGCCATATGGGTTATTGCTCACCAGCTGACATACTGCAAATCATTGGAATACTTGAAATTGGATTACAAAAAATGGGAGAAAAAGTTAATCCCGGACAAGGGGTAGCAGCTGCTCAAGAAGTATATATTCAGATGACCAAACAGGAGGCTTAAAGCGATGACATTCAAAGTATTGATTAGTGACCCGCTAAGCGAAGAAGGTATCTTTCCGTTAAGAGAAGCGGAGAATATTGAAGTTGTAATAGATACGGAACTTTCTCATGAGCAATTGATGGAGAAAATTCAAGATTTTGACGCTTTGTTAGTAAGAAGTCAAACTCAAGTAACGAGAGAAGTCATTGAAAAAGGAAGCAAGCTACAAGTGATCGGTCGCGCCGGTGTCGGTGTGGATAATATCGACTTGGAAGCAGCGACAGAGAACGGTGTTATTGTCGTCAATGCACCAGATGGAAATACAAATTCAGCGGCGGAACATACGATGGCTATGATTATGTCTTTGGCACGTAAAATACCGCAAGCATTTTATACAATTAAGAACAATAAGTGGGATCGTAAATCACATATTGGTGTGGAATTGAGAGGTAAAACGTTAGGTATTGTAGGGCTTGGACGTATTGGGGCGGAAGTTGCTTTTCGAGCAAAAGGACAGCGTATGAATGTCGTTGCTTATGATCCATTTTTAACAGAGGAAAAAGCGGAAAACATGGGAATTGGCTATGGCAGCTTAGAAGATGTCCTGCAAGCAGCTGATTTCATTACTGTTCACACTCCGTTAATGAAAGAAACGCGTCATATTATTAATAAAGATGCTTTTGATTTAATGAAAAAAGGTGTTCGTATTATTAACTGTGCGCGCGGAGGTATTATTGACGAAGATGCATTATATGATGCGGTTGTCAGTGGTAAAGTAGCAGGTGCGGCTTTGGACGTATTCGAACAAGAGCCTGCACTCGATCATAAAGTACTCGAATTAAAAGAAGTAATCGCAACACCACACTTAGGGGCTAGTACTGTTGAAGCACAAGAAAATGTAGCAATTGATGTCAGTCATGATGTCGTTACGATTGTTTCAGGCGGATTGGCGAAAAATCCTGTCAACATTCCATCTGTACCAAAAGAAGTCATGCGTAAAATCGAACCATACTTCTATTTATCTGAAAGGTTAGGAGTATTTTTAGCTCATCTGGAAGAGGAAGTTGTCGAAGAAATTAATATTTATTATGCAGGCGACTTAACAGAACTGGATGTTGCTCCTTTAACCCAAAACACGGTTAAAGGATTGCTCACTCGCCATTTAGGTGACCATGTGAACAATGTCAATGCAGCGTATTTGGCAGAGCGAAAAGGAATTACAATTAACGAACAGAAAACATCAACAACAAAAGGATTTACGAATTTATTAACGGTGAAAATGAAAACTAAAAATACAGTACGAAAAGTATCTGGAACATTGTTGAACGGACTTGGCTCCCGGATTGTTAAAGTAGATGATTACAGTATGGACGTAGTACCTGAAGGCCATTTGTTACTCGTTCATCACAAAGACCAACCAGGCGCCATTGGACGAGTCGGCAATTTGCTTGCTGAAAACAATGTGAATATCGCTACGATGCAAGTAGGACGTAAGGATGTTGGCGGCAATGCAATTATGATGCTTACGATTGATCATTCTTTAAATGAAGATGAACTGGAACAAATCAGAGCAATGGAAGGCTTTGAGCGCGTAACAGCAGTCGATCTGTAAAAAGTGAAATGGACCACTTTATCCGAATGGGTGAAGTGGTCTGTTTTTTGAAGCAATATTTTTCGGGGACTTTTCTTTAAAAGCGGGGATTCTCCACAATTCTTGACTTTATTTTCACGTACCTATATATTTAGACATATATAGAAGGAAACGTTGAAAAGGATTAGTATGACTTGTAGTCTTTCAAAGAGAGGAAATGGAAGGTGTAAATTTCCATAGACACAAGTAGGAACCTGCCTTGAAGTTCGTCCGTGGATAGCATACATGCTTGAAGATGGACGCGGTAAACAGCCGTTATCCAATGAAGTGTGCAGTATTGTATCGGATATTTATATACATACTGTAAACAAGGGTGGTACCACCAAACCTCGGTCCCTTTTCGGATGGAGGATATTTTTGTGTTCAAATTGACTAATTTGAACTACCCACCACTTAGCTGACGCTCGAAGTGGGGGATTCCTGCGAACACCAGAGTAACCGCCAGTTATCTTAGCAGGCTCTACCCGTCGTCCCAACGGTGAGAACAAAGATTTTGTACGTTGGCCTCATGCCGTCTAGCGTAATGCGAAGGTTTAGTCTTTTTGGCTAGACGGGGCGAGTGATGCTTGGATATTTTACGTGACAAAGCAATTCTTGTCACAACCTCATATATCCAGTTTTCAAAGAGCAACTTATACAGGTATATTATACCACACGAACAAATGTTTTGCTACACAAAAGGCGATTCATCTCCCACTTATTTTTTGGGCATTGCCCTTCACAAAATTGAAGTGGGAGTCTTCTCGCCAAAAACGATAAAGAGGTGTTTATATGAGTAAGAAAGATTTTGTTGAAAAAATAACAGCGATGGAAGATGATTTTGCCCAATGGTATACAGATGTTGTCAAGCAGGCGCAACTAGTTGATTATGGATCTGTTCGTGGAACGATGATTATCAAGCCATATGGATTTGCTTTATGGGAAAATATGCGTGATGAACTGGATCGCCAAATTAAAGAAACCGGGCATACGAATGTTTATTTTCCATTGTTTATACCTGAAAGCTTATTGCAAAAGGAAAAGGATCATGTTGAAGGATTTGCCCCGGAAGTTGCCTGGGTAACACACGGTGGAGACGAAGAGCTTGGTGAACGCATTTGTGTTCGTCCAACGTCGGAAGTGCTTTTCTGTGAGTATTATTCCAATAACATTCATTCTTATCGCGATCTGCCAATGCTGTATAACCAGTGGAGCAATGTCGTTCGCTGGGAAAAAACGACAAGACCTTTCCTGCGTTCACTAGAATTTTTATGGCAGGAAGGACATACCGCACATGCTGCACATGAAGATGCCGCCGAAGAAACAGAACGTATGCTAAATGTGTATAATGATGTTTGTGAAAATCACTTGGCGATACCGATGATTAAAGGGTACAAAACAGAAAAAGAAAAATTTGCCGGCGCTAAATATACAATGACGATTGAAAGTTTAATGCATGATGGTAAGGCCCTCCAAGCTGGTACATCCCACCTGTTCGGAACTGGATTTGCCGAAGCATTTGATATTCAATATTTGGATGAGGATGGCAATCAACAGTACGTGCACCAAACATCATGGGGAATAACTACTCGATTGATTGGGGCACTAATTATGGTGCATGGGGATAACCGTGGATTAGTAATTCCGCCTCGTATAGCTCCGACACAGGTTATGATTGTTCCGATTGCGCAGCATAAAGAAGGCGTATTGGATAAAGCATATGATTTACGTGATCAATTAGCTAAAATTGCTCGTGTTGATATCGATGCAAGTGATAAAATGCCGGGTTGGAAGTTCAATGAATGTGAAATGAAAGGCTACCCAGTCCGAGTCGAAATCGGACCGAAAGATATCGAAAAAGGACAAGTTGTCCTCGTTCGTCGAGATACAGGAGAAAAGGAATTTGTCCCAATGGATCAAGTGGAAGAACGTTTGCCTGCATTGCTAGAAGAAATTCAGCAAAATTTATTTGATAAAGCGTTGAAGCATCGTGAAGAAAAAACGTCGGTTGCAACGAATATGGAAGAGTTCCAGCAAATTCTTGATGAAAAACCAGGATTTATTAAAGCGATGTGGTGCGGTGATGTAGCATGTGAAGAAAAAATTAAGGAAGACACAATGGCAACTTCACGCTGTATTCCGTTTGAACAGGAAAAAGTTTCGGAAGCGTGTGTGTGTTGCGGTAAAGAAGCGAAAGAGATGGTGTATTGGGCGAGGGCTTATTAAGTAAGTGAAAAAGATCATAAGCGACAGTTTTTAAAGATGCTTCCGTAACTCGAGTATTCTAAGGTTGAAGCTAATGTAATAAACAGATCTACTAATAGTATAAATTGAAGAAATTTAAAAAAACTGATGGTTTAAAAGTATCGAGAGGTAGCTTTTAGCTGTCAGTTTTTTTGCGTAGGGAAATTTGATGGAAGATGCTCACTGATTTATCTGAGAACGAATTTTTTAAAAAGGAACATGATCATGGAATAATAGTGTTAGATCTTAAGGGGTGAGTTTCAATCAATTGTTAAGACATACTCAACAGATGAAGTGCGAGCATAGGTTGATAAATTAGGAAAGGATGCTGATGCAAAACGGTGAGATAACATGAATTTTACTTACTGTTTTATAGGCAAATTAACTTGATGATGCGGCTTCATTCAGATGCAATCTCACTCTCATTTTTTATTTTACCATGCCACCAAAAGATAGTTTGATTCGATTATAGTAGTAAGGAGAAGCGATTAAATATTTAGTCGCCCTTTACTACTACTATCGTACAGAAAACTGTTTTGGTGGTATGTTTGTTGAAAAGACATATAATGATAAGCCAATTTTTCTAATGACTTTTATCGAAATAAGAATGACTATTGGAAGCGATTGATCAGCCCTTGAAGTTGTTGCAGAATAATTTTAGTTTTTTCGGTGACGATATTAAAAGTATTCCATTATATTATGGATGTATATGAAGTCAATGCTAGGGTAATTAAATAGTGCATAACAACAAATCTCTAAGTGTGTTGTGCCGCAGTCAATCAAAAAATATGGAGGGAAATAGCATGGTTAAAGATTCGGAAGCACATAAAGAAAAGCGAAATGGCGGCGCTAAGCTACCGAAAGAACAAAGAAGAAATAAAGGCAGATCGAATTCTCGCGGTGGAAGAAATTAACGCAAAGCTTGGTAAACACCCGAATTTAGACTTATTCATTCCGTTTGTTTTATCAGTAATGACTAAAATGGGAAATAGCACAGTGCTATTTCCCTAAATAAGATAACCGCATAATTAAATTTAAAGTATAACCCCGCCTAGGAAATACACGATTATTTCATAAGCGGGACACAAAGCGTTACATCAATACATGCATTCTCATATAGTTTAATTTGTTCCAAAGTATAATAAGAAACAGCCCCGGTATTTTGTCCCTCTAGTACAACTAACCTTATTTAGGGATAGTAAACGTTACAGTTGTTCCCTTGTTAGGTTCACTTTGAACGGTTAAACCTCGGCCATAAAATTGTTGTAAACGACGTTCAACATTTCTTAGTCCTACTCCTGAACCAGTAAACGGATGATCCTCAGTGAATAGGCGCTTAAGATTTTCTTTAGTTATACCTTTTCCAGTATCGCTAATAGTAAAGTCAACATGATTAGGTTGTTCTTTAATACGAAGTGTGATTTTACCCCCTTTAGTAAATGGTAAAATACCATGAATCACTGCGTTTTCGACGATAGGCTGAATGGATAAAGGTGGAATTACTATATCAATATTCTTATCCATATCCCATTCAATTGTTAATCTGTCCCCGAACCTAGTTTTCTCAATGTACAGATAGGAGCGAATTAAAGATAGCTCATGCTCAAGAGGGACGACAGGTTCAGCATTATGAAAATCAAAGCTAAGACGTAAATAAAGGCTGAACTCTTCTAGTAGCTTATTCATCTTGGTTACGTCAAACTGACTAAGTGCAGCGATAGAATTTAACGTATTGAATATAAAATGTGGTTGTATTTGTGATTGTAGCCATGCCCCTTCCATACGAATTAGTTCTTCTATTGATACTTTTAAGTCAGTTAAAGCACGCACCCTTGCCTTGAATTCCCATATATCGATTGGTTTTGTAACATAATCATTTGCTCCCGATTTAAAACCTGAGAGCACATCATCCGTTCTAGTCCTAGCTGTTAATAATAGAACAGGAAGCTCGGAAGCACTATAGCGTTCTCTTATAAAATATGTCAATTCATAACCTGAAACATACGGCATCATGACATCAGTAATCACAAGATCAAAATGATTACGTTCCAATATTTTCATTGCTTGAGTGCCACTTATTGCGCGAGTGACACTATAGTCATCTTTTTCAAGAATTGTAGTCAGTATATTGAGATTGACAGGATCATCATCTACTAGTAATAGTTTTAATTTAACTTTTCTAGGGTTATCCTCTTCATTATCTAGCGTTGCTGCTGACATACTACTGCTAATATCCTCTAGTACAAAAGGCGTTGAGGCAGAAGCTTTTTGTTTGTTATGCTTTTCATTACAAATTGGTAGAGTAAAAGTAAAAATAGAACCTTCTCCTGGTGAAGATTGTACAGACATAGACCCGTTATGTAATTCGACTAATTGCTTACTAATACTTAAGCCTAAACCAAATCCACCACTTGCCCTTTCGGCATTTATTGCCCCTTGTTCATAGGCTTTAAATATATTAGATAATTCATCTTCTTGAATTCCAATTCCAGTGTCTTCAATTTGAATAGAAGCCAAATCTTTTTTCATCGTAGCGCGAATTGTGATTGTCCCTTCGTCAGTAAACTTTATTGCATTATGAATAAGATTAAAGAATATTTGAAAAAGCCGATTTTCATCAGCTAAAACTGCAGGAAATTGGTCTGAAATGTCAATCTTTAACTGAATTACTTTACCATCTAGCATTAATTTAGCCATATCTAAAACGCTGGTAATTACGGATTGTATATTTGTCTCCTTTAAATTAAGATGAATCGTCTTCTCTTGTAATCTAGTAATATCTAGCAGGTCATTTAACATATAGGACATTCGTGTGCTTATATTAACTAGTATAGATAGTGCTTCTTGATGCTCCTTCTCAAGGAGGTTTTTTTTATCTTCCAAAAGAGTCTGAGCAATGTTTGATATTCCGTTTAAAGGGTTTCTTAACTCATGTGATGTATTTACTAAAAATTCATCTTTACGTTGATTTTCAAATCGAAATTTCTCCATAAGTTGTTCTGATTCAGATGTCAGGCGAAAGAATCGTTTAAACCAAAAAGCTGAAAAGCATAGGAGTGCAATAATTAGATCAAATGGATAGTGCATCGTGACATTAGAATGATTACTTATAAAGATAGTCCAAATCAAATTGTTACCGATAATAATGCAGCCAAGTATGAGGTAAATGCCTTCATCTATATTAATTTTAGCTTTCCGAAAATTTAACAAAGAAATAAAAACCGAGCTTAAAAGGACTCCTGAAAGTAGGACGCTGGAAGTTAAATATATATAGATTGGTGGTGTTAAGAGTACAAATGCTGCATATAAAAAACAATAAATTAAAAAATATCGTAATGCTTTTTTGTAAGTATTGCTTGGGAAAATTTGTTTGACTACTAATGGAATGAATGCTCCCACACCGATATAGGATAGGTAGACCAATTTAATTTCCCATTCATAACTAAATGAAATCCAGTGAAATAATAACTTATCGTCGGAACCTAGAACCGTTATAATTGCAAATATAAGTAATAACGAAAAGTAAAAAATTGTTTTACTCATAGAAAAACGCATGAAATATAAAATAAAGGCATATAGACTATGTATCACAAGGACGAAAACAAGTAACAGTTGTAATCCAATTGATAAAAGGCTTTGAAAGTTTATTGCTTTGTCTGTCCCAAATTGAATTGGTTTAACTATGCCTCCGTCAAGTCGATTACTAGAAGCATGAATAATAATCTCGACTTCAGTTTGTTTCGGTTCAAAAGAAACGGTATAAGGAACGGTACTTCCAATGTGTTTTTTTTCTGTTATAGCAGCTAAACCTGATTCACCAACTTGTTTACCATTAATGAAAATAGTGGAAGCATTATGTAATTTGTTTATCTTTAACGCAAATTCCTGCAAGTTTTCATCGTTTAGTAATATCTGTAGCCGATAAGTTCCATGCGAAAAGGAATCTCGGTTATCAAAAGCGATATTCCATTCCATAGGAGTATCGAGATAAAAAGGTGTTTCTTTTATCTGGTCGTTGAAACTTAAAAAATGGTCAGGATAAAATTCCCATTCTCCATTTAATGATAAAGTTTGCTTATCATTAAATTTCCATTCACGCAAGTCAAGTACTCCCTGAGTGGCTCTTGGAGCGTTAGGGTATTCTAAGGTTGTTAGAAAATTCATCCATGTAACACGTATAGTTATAATAACAACGAGGGAAAGGATGATTATGAGCACCCACTTGTTCATTATCAGCTTTTTTATCATCAATTTTTCTCCTTTTCTTTATACCTTGCCTCAGTAATTCGAGAGTGTAAAATAGTTTGTGTAAATAGAAATGACGATTAAACGATCTTCATTTAAAAAAGGAAGCCCCTTTCTGTAGAATAGAGTTAGCGACAACATTCACAGAAAAGAGGTCTTCCCTATGAACC